>JAFLJO010000018.1 GCA_022712975.1 Desulfocapsa sp. | reverse complement strand
ACGGCCGGTTGATTTCAACTTTTCACGCCGCTCGGCAGCGGCAAGAAGTTTCATCTGGATGGTTGCGAATTCTTTTTCTTTTTTAAATTCAAAACGGATAATACCGGTGCAGCCACCACACTCAAATTTTGTTTTCTTTTTGCTCCCTTGAAGATAACGCTCATAGGCAATATCTTCGGAGGTAAGCTCAAGGATATCTTTTGTCAGAACAAGACAGGTGGACTTAGCTGCCGGGAGTTTAAGAATCCCGGAGTCTACATGCAATTCTTCACCCACATTGTAAAGCGGGCAATGTCTCTCTTCGGTGATAATGAAAACACCGTTACGAAATTGCATAGCCTTTCCTCATTGACCTTAGTCAGAACGTCCAAAAAATAGATACATCAGAAAACCAAGTAAAGCTGCACCACCAAATACAACCGGTAAAATTTTTCCTATCTGCACTTCCCCATCAACAATTAATGTACCCATATAGTCAGTACCGGTCATATACCAAACACCTACAAAAGCAGCAACAACGATTAGATCCCTGAAGGACTGCTTATACAGAAGGTACACGACAAACAGTACAAAAGGAACCAGAAACCAAGGGTTAGTAAACAAGCCTACATAGTCAACATTTGCAACCTGCTCCTGAACGTGAGTCGAATCGAACCAACTCAATATCTTGTCAAAAAAATCTCCCATTAATATTGCTCCTCTATTGTTTTCAGACCTGCAATGCTTTCGACAAAAAGCACCTCAAACCCGGAAATTGTAAATGTTTGAAAGTACCACGGGTTCACCCCAAGGGTACTACTTTCAGGGCACGTTCGAATTATCAGCATGCGAGCTATAGTAATTCATCCGTAAGAATGGCGATTAGGGCGACAATGGGTGTCGCTGAATATGTACCTTTCATTGAAGAAAAGCCCTTTCCCATTTGTACTCTTTTTTATTTTAGCTCAAGAATTTATTTTTTTCACCTACCTTTTCGTTTTCACTGGCAGATGCTCCTATTTCAACCTCACAAAACAATATGAGTAATAGCCCACTGGAACCCGTAAGTGCTTATATGCTTGTATTTTTTCACAACGAATCGCACATCTTCTTGTAACACCTCCCGTGCAGACGTACACTCAAGAAAAACATCCTCCCGATTCAACTCTCTGCACACAACTTGTGATCCCCAAGCAACAAAAAACTCAACCATATATGCTACGAGAACTTCTTTTAAATTCGTTTGAGAATGGAACGATAGAATAAAAGAACCGCCTTGACGGCAAACCCAATTGAGAATACACTTGCATATATTTTGACAATGCGTGTTTATAGATATCTTGATGTATCGGAACATCAAAGTTTCAATGGAAATTGTTCCTATGTCGTTTGCCGAACAGCGCAGACTTAACACCTTCTGCCCGCAGGGCATCATGTTCACAATAACTCTTCCGCTGATATAAGCCATTCTAGCTGTCCGAGTTGTGCGCAGACACACTACCTTGCATACTGCAAGACCAGCTATCAGGCTTTGGCATACAGCGAACACCAAAAAAATCTCTTTTGACAACTTTTACTCTGGTAGGGCAATATGCAGATATGGTCACACAGCCACTTGTTATTAAAATATTTTCTGGCCATTTTTGTGACAGGCCTCTGTTTTTTGTGCACTTTATGGTTTTTCTATAACAAATACGAATTGAATCATGAGAAGCAGCGTATTGCACGTCAAGCTGCAAGCTATCTGGCAATAAATCAACAGAAGCTCAATGACACTTTCCGTTTAATTACAAAAGATCTGCTAACCCTTGCCAGAACACATGAACACAAATTAACAGGGAACGATGCGTCGCAAAACAAGGATCTGCTCCATGATTTTCTTGCTTATTCCAACGGAAATAAAATATATGACCAGATTCGATATATTGATGAAACAGGCCAGGAGTTAATACGGATCAATTACAACCAAGGAAAACCCGCTGTTGTCCCCAAAGAGCAACTTCAAAACAAGGCGAATCGCTACTATTTCACCGACACCATCAGCCTGGAGAAAGGTGAGATTTTTATCTCTCCCCTGGACTTAAATGTTGAACATGGCCTAATAACAAAACCAATAAAACCGATGATGCGTTTTGGCACACCCGTCTTTGATCACCTTGGTATCAAAAAAGGCATTCTACTTTTGAATTATTACGGCGACCATCTGCTTTCTCTTTTAGATCAGACAACTACGTGGGATCCTGGCTTTTTAATACTTCTCAACAATCAGGGGTATTGGCTCAAGAGCAACATTGCCAGAGAAGCATGGGGATTTATGTATGAGAAGCAGTCACTGACATTTTCCAACCGCTTCCCTTCTTTTTGGGAGCAAATGTCAAACAGGAATAGTGGGTATTTTTTTTCCCCGGACGGGTTGCTTGCATACACCACGATTTTTCCAATGGAAGAAATTAGAACGGCCACCTCAAGTACCGGATCGGGCAGACCCTTTGATGCGAGTGTATCTCCACTGGACAAAAAGGGATACTCATGGAAAATGGTATATCAAATCCCATCAGAGACTATTCAGGCTATCACCCAAAATCATCGAAGCAGTCAACTCCTGCTGTTTCTTCCTCTCATAGTAATCATTATCATTTCTTCGATGGCTTTGGCAATCTTATTAGTGAAACAGCACGCAAGTCATGAAGTACTCGTTGAAAGTAAACGCACACTAGCCGCCCTGCTCGCAGAAAGTAACCGGACACAAGAAGCTTTGCAGGAAAAGACAACAACGCTCGACAACATCCTCCACAGTGCAAAGGCAGTGGCCATTGCCACCACTGATATGAACTTTGTCATTACCTATTATAACCGGATGGCTGAAAAGTTCTTTGGCTATGCCGCCGCTGAGGTAATCGGAAAAACTGTGATGGAAGTACATCTGATGAAAGATGTCGAGGCAGGACGTTTTGAGCATGCAATTGACATAGTCCATCAGGAAGGGGAGTATTGCTTTTCTCTAACCCAACAGACAGATGATGGTGTCCGTGAATTGGATAGCACAGTGGCTGGTATATTTGATGTTGATCACAATTTAACCGGCTATTCCTTGTTTTCCTATGATGTTACAGAGCACAAACAACAGAAAAGAGAACTGGAACGTTTGCAGACAGCCATTGACCAAACATCAGAAACTGTGGTTATTACTGATTCTGAAGGAGCCATCCAATATGTTAACCCGGCTTTTGAAAAACTTACCGGATATACAGCAGATGAGGCAATTGGAAATAACCCAAGTGTTCTGAAAAGTGGAAAGCATCCCACTTCATTCTATGAAAATATGTGGCTCATACTGAAACGGGGCGAGGTATGGCGCAGCAATTTGATCAATAAGAAAAAAGATGGCTCTCTGTTTGAGGAAGAGGCTAGCATTTCCCCTGTTATGAACGCAGAAGGCCAAATCATCAATTTTATAGCAGTTAAACGTGATGTCAGCAAAGAAGTAATTCTCGAGCAACAATTGCGTCAGGCCGCCAAAATGGAAGCAATAGGCACCTTGACCGGTGGCATTGCCCATGACTTTAATAATATTCTCACGGGTATTCTTGGGTACGCTCAGCTGATGCAAGCAAAAGTAGCTGCCTCCGACCCCATACAAGAAGACCTGGAACAGGTGGTTTTGGCTGGTAAAAGAGCCGTTGGTCTAGTTGGCCAGCTCCTCACCTTCAGCCGTCAGGGGGAGGTACTTCCCCGCAAACCACTCAGAATCCAGCCTATTATCAGAGAGGTACTCCAGCTCGTAAGAGCGGCACTGCCGGCGACAATCCAGATAAAGGAGAAACTTGTTGCTGACAAGAGCCTGATATTAGCAGACCCCACCCAGATTCATCAGTTGTTGATGAATATTATCATCAATTCCAAACATGCCATGGGTGATGATCCGGGTACGTTAACTGTTTCCCTGGTTAAAACCCTGTTCACAGTTTCCTGTCAACCTGACAATTGCCCAGCATTAAAACCCGGCTCCTATTTTGATCTGTGTATCAGCGATACGGGTTGCGGCATGGATGAATCGATCCAGGAAAAGATATTTGAGCCGTTCTTTACTACCAAAAGAGCAGGTCAGGGAACCGGGCTTGGTATGTCTGTCGTTCACGGTATTGTCAAAAGCCATGAAGCAGAGATTACCGTCAGCAGCGCACCACAACAAGGAACAACGTTTCATATCTATTTACCCGTGATTGAGGATGTCCCTAGGCTGTCGAAGCAAGAACTATTTTCGACAAACTCAATCACTTAAAAATTCAAAACAGCTCCTACAGGTGTTTTTTACAACTAATAATCAATAACTTAGCTAGGAGTGCAACATTTAAGAAATGGGGGGACAGACCACGATTGTTTTAATTGGTGTCTGTCCCCGTTTTCTACATAACAAGAGCACGGCCAATGCTGTTTTACGAGGTCTGTACATCCACAAATCACTCCAATTCTGGCTGTTTTTCAACAAATCTTTTTCCAAGCCCGGAATGTCTTTCTATTTTTCCTGCCACTGCGCAATCAAACACATTACGACTCGAACTCACTTTCACGCTTTGTTGTGCTCGTGTTACGGCAGTGTACAGTAACTCACGGGTTACAAGATTTGAATCCTTTTCTGGAAGCACCACAAGAACCTCACCGACTTCAGTTCCCTGACTCTTATGAATGGTCAGCGCATAAACAGTTTCGCAACTCCCAATCCTTCCCGGAAGCACTCCCTGTAAGCTTCCATCCGCTCGCTCAAACCAGACCTTTATAGAGCCAGGGTTTCCGGGATCGGGAAGGCATATTCCCATATCTCCGTTATACAGATCAAGGCTATATTCATTTCTGGTTATAATGACCGGTCGCCCGATGTACCAGTCAGTCCCAAAACAGTCATAGCCTTTTTGGGTAAGAAATTGTTCCACTGCTGCATTTATTCCTGATACACCGGCTGATCCGTGGCGTAAGGCACAAAGTATTTTGAAGGAGTGAAAAACCTGAAACAAAGCTTTGTAATCATCAAAGCTTGTAATTTCACCAACGGCTTCCATATACTTACAATACATTTTTCCGCCATATTCAGCAGCGCCCCCTTCAAGTAGCGATACATTCGCAGGCGATATCCCAAGCATAAGCTCCCATGCCGATGCAGCATCACCAGTATTGATTGCATGAGCAAATTGCTTTATTCCTTTATCAAAGCGATAACTTTTCTGTAATTCCACAGTGTTTTCCGGAAGGTGGGCTATCATATCAGCAAGCACTGTTCCAGACTCCACCGAGGCTAACTGATCCTTATCACCGAGCAGAATCAGACGACTTCCCGGTTGCAATGCAGCCACAAGCTTTGCCATAAGGGCGAGATCTACCATGGAGGCCTCATCAACGACCACCAGGTCAAAGAACAGCGGATTTTTTGCGTTGTGTCGAAAGAACGGGGAATGACGCCTTACACCAAGAAGTCGATGGAGCGTTGAGGCAGTATTCGGAATACTCTCTTTTATCCTCCCGGAAACAGAGAGCTCCTGTACACTGCTATTAATGGAATCCTGCAAACGCTTTGCTGCCTTTCCGGTGGGCGCAGCAAGTGCAATTCGTAACTGCTGCTTAGAAGCACTCTGAAGCAGAGCAAGTATCTTTACAACTGTGGTGGTTTTCCCTGTCCCCGGCCCTCCGGAAACAATAAGAAAATTGTGTTGCAGTGCCCTTTCTGCCGCAACTTTCTGCCAATCGGTTTCCTCTTCACTATCACCGGAGAATAAGGCATTAACCAGAGATTCTTCAGCCGTCAACTCGACGGAATTTTCAAGAAGAGCAGTTATATTTTGAGCAAGAGCTTGTTCATGTTTAAAAAAGCGTTGTGTATACAAACACTTCTCAAAAACACGAAGAGGTTTATCAGCGACTCCTGCAAGACCGGAACGTGCAATAAGATCCTCGGCAGCAGGTGTCACAGGAAGGCAGCTATCCCCCGCCGCAAGCCCCACAGAAAGTTGGCAGACCAACTCTTGAAACTGTTCCTGCTCTTTTCCTGTAAGCCGGGAACGTCTGGCAAGAAAGCTTGCAAACTGACTGTCCAGCAGGCGGACATTTTTCTCTTCCATCATTCTGCTCCAAGGCAGCCATAGAGTGCATCAAGTACCGAAAGCTCCGGGCGATCATAATACACACCATTGCCCGGATATTTTGGATTCATCCCCCTGGCAAAAAGGTAGAAGACTCCGCCAAAATTCTGTTCATAGCTATAGTCCGTAAGGCTAGCCAGAAGAAATCGATGCAGAACTAAAGTATAAATCCAATACTGCAAGCCATAATTATGATCACGCATGGCAGTTACAAGATTCTCTTTTGCATATTCTCCTAAAAAGTCACCAAGATAATTTGTCTTATAATCCATGATATAATATTTACCCTGATGGCGGCAAACCAGATCAATAAAACCGGTTAAGTATCCTTTAAGTTGTCTTTTCTGAATAGGCTGCACCACATTTGAAAAACTAAGCAGTGTATTGATCTGTTCTGTGGACTCCTCACGAAGATGAAAGTAGAAGGGCATCTCTTTTAACACATCCTTTTCATCAAGATCTGCTAAGGCAAAAGGTTCTTCTCCACTGTTAGCCTCAAGTGGTGTACGAGTCACATCACGAAGCAGATTCATCAACTGATCACTTTTGGCCGCAACTCCAAAACGCCTGCCTTGTGCCAGACATTCGTCTTCGTAATCATCACTTCCGGAAAGCATTGCAAATGAGAAATCCTCAAGTAATCCGTGTACCACGTTACCAAAAGATGCGCCAAAGGGTAAATCATAAATCTTCCCCCAATTATTTGGCTGCGCTTCAACCGATGGATCAGAAGAGCCGTGACGAATCGAATAACCTGACCCTGCGAGCGCTGAATAACTTGTCATGAGCCACTCGGCAGGAAGTACAGATCGGGAAAACGTCCGGCAGGAGAGCTGCGGTTCTTCCATTATCTGAGAATCCAACCGTTCCTGCTCGTCATCCTGTGCTACCACTGATCGTAATTCTACAGATTGACCGTCACAGAGAACTGCAAACTGCTCTGTCTGCTCACGGATTCCATCACACTCTGCAAGAGACAGAAGCCAGGACAACGCAGACTTTCGCGAATGTGCCACAGTCCCGCTACCACTGACATCAGCCCAGAAAACATAACACCTGGAACTGGCACGGGTCACGGCCACATACAGAAGTCTGACCTCTTCGGCAAGCTCTTCCTCCAAGGCAACTACCCTTCTTGCAGCAAAATCGACGGAACCCAGATCAGCCACCTGATTGTTATCCTCATCATGATAGGAGATACAGTTTTTTTCTTTCTGCAGCCAGCCTGAGCGGTGCCAGAGGTAGGGGCAGAATACTATCGGGTATTCCAGACCTTTAACCGCGTGCATGGTTACAACCTTTACCGCATCTTCGTCACTTTCCAGACGTAATTCCGCATGTTCGCCAGCCTTTCCAGACTCCATTTGTGATGACAGATATTGTAAAACGTGTGCACAGGACAAATTTTCTCTTGCCTCAACTTCCTGTACAATCTCTGCAAGATGCATAAGATTTGTAATCCCGCGTTCAGCAAGAGGAAAATCACAAAGGGCTTCAAAAACAGACTCCCTGGCAAAGAGGCTGTTCATCATGGCAAGAAAGCCCTTTTCCAGCCAGAGAGAATGGTATTCATGGAAACGTTCCATCCATGCGTCCATAAGCAATGGATCGTTGGTTTCCCTGTAAAAAGTTTGGCCGTTCATGCCAAACCACTTACAGCTTAATGCTGTTCGCAACAACCTGATATCGGAAGGCTGCGCCACAGCTTCCAGTACCTGCAGCAGATCGGAACATTCTCTGGTTTCAAAAACAGTTTTTCTGCTCGACATAACAGAGGGAATAGAGGCGTAAGCAAGTGCCTCCTGGAATGCTTCAGCCTGTTTATTGGTTCTTACTAGTATGGCAATATCGCCTGCTCGTACCCGCTTCTTTTCACCAGTATCTGTCAGCAGAGAACTTGTTTGTAATAATTTCTGTATTTCACGCACCACATAGGAAAGGATACGTGTACGACACTTACCGGAAGTCCATGGTTTCTTACCATCTTCATGGGGCGATTCCAGGTTGCAGTAAACCATTGCCGGTTGAGCTAAGTTATCCTGCCAAAACTGCAGATAGTCAGGATCTTTTGCGGCACTAACTTTTACATAGGGAAGTTCATGACGAACAAAAGCATCCGGATTCTGCAAAAACAGATTGTTTACAGCAGTGACAAGCTGAGGATTTGATCGATAATTTTTCTCTAGTCCCAAATGGAAATCAGCGGATTTTCCGGCCTGAAAATAGGCATAAATATCTGCTCCGCGAAATTTATAGATTGCCTGTTTAGGATCACCTATTAGATAGAGATAGTGCTGCTTTGCCACACCTCCAAAGAGTGTTGAAAAAATTCTGTACTGTGCAGCATCGGTATCCTGAAACTCATCAATTAAAGCCACTTGAAAACGACTGGACAGAATCTGCTGCAATTCATTTTGTTTATTTTGTTTGTTTTGTTTCTTTTGTTTAGGGTCTTCAAGAGCACTTGCCAGCGACAACACAAGATCATCAAAAGAGACACTCCCCTGCTCTAGCAATCGTTGCCGTAAACCTGTCTGTAATTCAAGAGCAAGGTGAATACGAAGGGCAAGCACTGCCTGTAAGCCGGCTGCAAGAAAAGTATCAAGGATTTCATCGGCAAGAGGAAATTCCTGCAAAAAACTACGTTTTTTGGCCTCACCCCGCAATTTATTACCATTAAGGACTTCGAGAAGCCCTTCTCTTCCAAGCCAGGAAAGGTTCGGCGGAAGCTGCCGGCTGGCTCCCAAAAAAAACAATTCACATTGCTGCCACCAGGAATCAAAACATTCAACAAAAATTTTCTTGAACATTTTCTTTTCCAGAGCTTCCTGAAAACAGTGCTCAAGACCGGGGGAATTTTTCTGCCACCAAAGAACAAATCGTTCAAGAGCCTCATCAACCAGCTCCAGGGCTGGTTCCGGGCTTATCCGATTAACCGGCTCAATAATATCTTCCACCGCAACACCCTTGACACTCTCATACAGTGCATCGGGAGTTGAGAAATGACTCAAAAAAAGTGAACAATGAAAGGCAGACAGGTTATAGAGCATGCTTCGCCAGTAGTCAAAAACAAGCTCTTCCTGAATCTTACTGACATCAGCTGTAAGCTCCATATCAAAAAACTGGCCCGACTCCAGAGCCTGTTCCTGAAGCATTCTCTGGCAAAAAGAATGGATGGTAAATACTGCCGCCCGATCCATATCAAGGAGTGCCAGCTCCAGACGTTTCAGGGCAAGAGCCGCATCGGGAAGAGTTTCGATATACTGAATAAGAGCTTTGTCGTCACATTTTTTTTGTTTTTGACTGCTCGTAAGAATAACTCTTGCCTCAAGAAGCCTGGCCCGAATTCTTGAACGAAGTTCCTCCGTTGCAGCTCTGGTGTAGCTAACCACCAGCAACTCTTCAACAGGAACATTATGCTCCACAACAAAGCGTAGCACAAGCATGGCAATGGCATAGGTCTTTCCTGTTCCTGCGCTGGCTTCCACCACATTTACACCACGATGAAGCGTTGCGGATGCAGCATCAAATGGTTTAAAAATTCCTGACATTTGCCCTCTTCCAGATTGACTGATAGAACCATTCACACTGTTCAAAAAACTTGCAATCCATATATTCCTCAAGCTTTTGCCCGGAAAAAAGCAGCTCCCATTCAGGCTCCATAGCTTTGTTTAAAGCATTCGCTACAGAAGCCATTGCCTTTGCTGAAGGATCACCTTTGCCATTCTTCTCTGTTTTTTCACTCTGCACCGAATACGCAACGGCCGGCTCAACCATTATTGAAGATGGTGCATGCTGCCCTTGCAGAAATAGAGCAAGTAACTCCTGTAAATCCTCTTTTTTTGCTGTTCCTGCCGGGAACAAACATTCACCATCCTTCATCAACACCTTGGTATCCCCATTCTTCCCTAAACAAACAGTGGAAAGACAGTGATGCAGCCAGGCTCGGAACAGATCTTTTCCTTTACATTTGGCATAACGAAAAAGAAAGGACCCATTTGGATAAAGAGAATTCAATCGGCCTGTTATCCGTACACCACCGAGCACAATGTCTATACATTCATCATCGCTACGGCCAAGCTTAATCTGTTCCTGCACACGAGTGATAAAAGAGCGTTGTTCTTCCTGTTTCATTGCAAACTCTACTTCTCCTGGAGTTCCCAATGGCCATTGCCCTGCTGCCTGTATATGGTCTCGCAAATTTTCCTGCTCAAGGCCATTTAATACTCCTTCCACTAAATCCTGATCCACCTGATATTTTTGCAAAGGGTCCAAGACAAAAGGTTCATGCTCTTCAAGGGATACATTTCTTCCACCGAGCACAACCCCCAATTTATTCTTCACAAAATATTTCTGGGGATTTTGAAAAAAAACAAATAATTCATCGATGGTGACGTTTTCAATTTTCTCTTCTTCTATTTTGCCCTGCCACCATGGGGCTACCGGCGGTGAAGCCTCTCCCAAAGCAATGGAGACTTCAAGGAACTTATTATTATAACTAAACAATGAAGACTCTTTCGTAAAATACGTTTTTGAAAACCCATGCAAAGGATGGTGGTCAACGAGTTCCATAACCCCATATAATTGCATAAGTTCTATTAAATCCGAAATAACTGCCGATGGAGGCAAGGGATCGTTACTGCGGATTGACTGACCCACATAACTCAAATACAGGCTTTCTCTTGCGGAAAGTATTGCTTCCAGAAACTGATACCTGTCGTCACTTCTTCGTGAGCGATCTCCGGGTACAATCCGGTCTCCCAGAAGATCAAAGGGTGGATGGTGATCATTTTTTGGAAACACAGTATCGTTTAAACCTAATAGACATACCTTTCGAAAAGGAATGGATCTCATGGGCAGCATGGAACAAAAGGTGAGCTGACCACGGAGAAAACCGGAACTTGATTTCTTTTCCTCTGTAGCACCTTCAAGCCAGGAACAAATCACTTCAAAACTGTGAGAGCTATCATTACAACTCCCATATTCCTGTCCAAGGCCTGAGAGTATTGTATGCAGTTCAAGCAGAGCATCACTTCCATCTGAGATAAGCAGGCTGTCCACATACCCCACAAGAATTTCAGACCACTTTTCAAGAGTACGAGGTTTTGCAAATTTTTCACAAGCATGCTCAAGGATTTCACAAAAAAGAGACAATCCTCCAAGAGGAGCAGCAACGCTTCCTTCCATATCCTGATAGGGTAAAACACCATCAATCCTGGAAGCACCTCCCACTGCACAGCCCATCATCAGGCGATCAAGCCCGCTTCGCCAGGTGCATTCTTCCCTGTCAGACAACCCGCTATTTCTCTTTTGCGTAGCAGACAATCCCCAACGTACCCCGGATGAAACAACCCAGTGACGGATTAATTCAAGATCATTTTCATGAACCTCAAAACAGGGATACACCTCCTCCTTTTCAAACAAATCAAGCACTTCTTCCCAGCCAAAACGACCTCTGCAAAGAGTAAGAAATTGGAGAAATACAACAATAAACGAATTACTGTATGCGGGATTTCGATCTGCGATTGAATGCGGGACATCGTGAAAAATTGCTGGAATTAACCCGCTGTATTCCTGAATATCAGGAGCCATAACCACAATATCTTTCAGCATAAGATCGGGATTCTTGTCGAGCCAGTACAGGATACGATCCTTCAAAACCATTATTTCCCGGTGCGGGGAGTGAGTCGAGCTTATAATTACAGAGTCATCTTTAACAAAAGATGTTTCCGGTACACTCACCTCACCTTTCAACAAGTCACGCTGTAGCCAATGGAGCAGGTAAGATTTTTGTTCACCTTCATCTTCATCTAAGGGATCTGCAAAACTTTTAAACTCTCCAGAAAACTGCACATCCTGAAGAAGCATTTGCTGAAACTCTCGTCCCTGCTGCCCAAGAGAGGCAAGAAGAGGGTGACCACTGGAGTTACGATCTGAGCTACTATTCTGCAACTGCATCCGCCGCGGCATCTGTTCTGTCCAATACGTCTCACAGGGAGACAACAGATAAAAATGAATATCACAGTGATTGGATAATGCCTGCAAACAGCTCAAAAGTATGGGAGGAAGGCTATGTACACCAAATACAGAAAGCCGTTTTGGCAACACAAAGGAGAGATCAGCTTTTTCATTCTTTTCATTCTTTTCGTTTAAGTGATGAATCAGATCACGAAGAAAAACTCCCCGATGCCGAACATGACCTATTCCCTCAGCCAGCAGCTTCCAGAGTTCCATCTGATAGATTTCAGCAGGATTTTCCGTAAACCGCTTTCCCTGCTCCCAGCCATCCATCATGGCAAGCCGCATGATCTGGTACTGATCAAAAACATAGGCCAGTTGCTGAGCCAACTGATATCTTTTCATACCGCTGGCATCATGTGCCATATAGCGTGTAAGCAGCCTGAAGGTATCACCACTCACACCACGGAGAATTTGCTCAATCCGCCAGCAGAGTTGATCCCGGGCATAATCTTCAGCTCCTGCCTCCACACCGAGTCGATCTGCCATCAGTGCAAAAAAACGGGTTGGCAACATATATTCATAGTTGCACCAGGAAACAAAACGCTCCGAAAGCCGTTGGGAGAGCATACGCTCCATGCCCTGGCTCTGGATAAGAAAATACTCTGGAGTAAAAGGATCACGCTTATCGTCGAGATGAAGAACTTCGACAAGCTGACGAATCAGATTTTCGCTTTTATTTGAAAGATGAAGGTAAAACATGGAATATATAGAATATGTAGAAATGGTTCCCGCAGGTTCAGGAAAATCTTGACTCGGATAGCTTTATACTTACTGTACAACAACACAACAACAAAACCTAAAATTATGTTACCGAAGAAGATCGCTATGGGCAGAAAATGTTACGTTCATCAGGGAAGCTGCGGTGGAACACCTCCACCGGCGTAATCATAAAGTCCATAGGCAAGTCCGGCAAATATTCCTATGGTGAAAAACAACCTGAGTCGTGAATTCCAGGGAACTTTTTCTCCTCCTGAAGCATGTTGGATAACTGACACAATAAAAATTGTGATTCCGATCACATATGGAGCTGTCAACAAAATCTGCTTACCCGTTGCCAGAAAACTGGTCAGCGGGTCTGATGCAAGACGCAGGTTAAAAAGCATATACACTACAGCTATTACATAAAATGATAAACTATTCTTCTTTTTTCCTTCCACAGGTTTCATATGCAATCACTCAATAGTCTTTATTTCCCGGAAACAATTCTGCCCCGCCATTTGCGGAACTGTCTTCTCCTGCTTCCCGATAGTCTCCACCTGTTGCAAGCGGTAGAGCCGGCAAAAGATACGCCGGAAGTAACGCCCGATGATGATATTTTCATGGAACAGGGGATATGTCAAGTCCATACTCCATCTTTTCCTGAAAAAGACCGAGAACGATTTTTGGGACTGCTTAACGAAATCCGAACCAGAAAAGATTCTTTTGTCGAGCAGTTAAGCAGTTTGACACTGGCTCATTTATCACAAAAAGCGAACCGGGGTGATCATACCAGTCAGGCAGTTATGTCGTCACTGCTTGGCGGACAGGTTCCAGCTGATACTGAATCTGTGGAGGAAAGCAAAAAAGCAGCACTCTGGCAGGCTCGTCTTGTTCTGGCTCTTGCAGAAACCCTTGACAGGGAAGAGGCGGAACTGGCAAGCTCTCTTGCAGACATTGATGAGAGTGAATTGGCACTTTTCCAAGACCTCAAGGGAGAAGAAGAAGGTGGAGAGGAAGGCGAAGATGGCAATCCTTTGGCGGAGCTGATGCGCATCAAGGCAAAACTCAGTCAACCGCGTCCCGGAATAGTTAAGAGACGTCTTCAGGCATGGAAAACGCTTTATTCTGCGACCACTCTTCCTGAAAATTTATGGTTCTGGATGACCAGCCAGGAAGAAGCGGCAGAGCTTCTCATTAATGAATATGAAACACAATCGGGCAGAAATGGTGTTCCGTTACTCCTCCTTGACCTGCCCGAACAGATCTATATGAGAGATAAAGATGGACTTAAAAACATTAAAAACTTTCAGGAGAAAGCAGCAACAGTTCGCCAGGATATCATAGAGAAACTAAGCAGCATCGTCAGCAAAGAACACCTGAATGTTGTTGACCCTGTTGCCCTGCTCACTGATGCCGGTCTTCTTGCCCGTGACTGGAATGATCTGATTGAATATTGCTTTCCGGAAGAACGTTTTGGCCGAAAAAAGCTGGACCTTCAATTCCTGGCTAATATCTCTTTAGGTCAACTTGTTAGTGGAAAAACAACAAATAAACTTTGCCATAGCATCGTGGCACTTTACAGGGACTAAGCTAAGCCGCTACATTCCCAAGAGGAAGTGTGACCAAAAAAAAGAAAAAATCAGCAAATTAACAATAACTAATCACAGGTGCTGCAGGTTCGTCCATTCATGCCTTCCCGCAATAGCCTTACCTATGCGGGAAGGCACGAATGGGCGAAGATGTAGTACCTGTGGTTACTTATTACAGCAGGTGTAGGGATTTATTGTTAATACCGGACAACTGGCCGATTTAACGACCTTATCTGCGACACTGCCAAACATTATCTTCTCCAATCCCTTATACCCATGGGTTCCCATGGCAATAAGCCCATTATCATGCTCACAGGCAAAATCCACAATCTGCTCAGCAACATCACCAACCAGAACCTTCCCTTGCACCTCTTTCACCCCTTGTTCCCTGGCAACGGCTTCAAGCTCCTGACAAAAGGTAATCATTTTTTCCTCGGACTGACTAAAAAGATCCTGTTCAAAATCAGGGATACTCATATGGGGAACAAAAAAACCAGAATAATCTTCAAACTTCTGAACAACAAACAACAGGATAAGGTCAGCCTGAAAACTACCGGCCATAAAAGCAGCGGATTCTGCGACTAGCTTCGAATTATCTGAAAAATCAACGGGTGTTATGACAATACTTACTTTCTCGATTCGTTTCATGGATTCTCCGACAGATTAGGTTTAATGACATCGTAAAAAATTAACTATTTAGGGGCATTCAATAACAACTCCGTAATTACGAGATGTAAGATGAATCCTTAATATATGCATGCACAAAAGAAAACGGCAAAATGCAATTATCTAGCTCTTCTTACCTAATTTTCTCATATTTCCAGACTCCTTACAAGAAAAATATGAGACCGGCATAAATGATAATTTTTCATTTCTTCATTTGTGATACAACTCCGACCAATAAGTGATAACGGGTGAGCGAGCCTACCCCAAGCGTTTTACTACCCAACTTGAGACGAAACTGTGAGTACAGGAAACCCGTTAATGTTGTTTGGAAAACCGCCTTGCCTGGGGTCAGAGTTAAGCGATTTGTTCTGTGGGAGAATTTGTTTTGCGGTGTTGCATTTTAAAGGGTAATGAGCAGACCTCTTTCCACTTACCTTTAGAAGATGCTTTAAAGATAATATGTACAACCCACAAGCCAGCTTCTTTTACGGTTATAGTATCCAATTCAAGAATCATTGTGATACCAGAGGCGTTCTCTGGTATTTCGACATTAAACTTGTCGATTTGTTTTTTTCTTGATTGTGAGGGCCCTGATAATGATATTTTTACGTCAAATTTTTCGGTCTCATTTTTTGAAACGCTTTTACCCCATTTCGAAAACAATTTAAAAGGGGGAAGAGATGGTTTACTGTCTGTTTCAATATACGCTGTGTCCACAATATCCACCAAACTGGTTAAACCACTATTTTCATCTTGGATGATTCGTAAGCAAGGCACTGAAATTATATGATAAGGCATGGCTTTAGTGTATTATGATTTGTTGTTTGTTCTGTTTTTGTGACCTACCACTCCAACCATGCCTGGACGAACTTTCCAGGTCGTCTTGTGATTGTTGTTGGCTTATATTTCGACGTAGGATTGAAAAATGTTGGCCTTGATGTTCGAGTAATTTATTAAACTGAGAGTCGATATCACGGCTTATGATGGTGGCAATATTGTTTTTTGATAATAAGCTAACCATATGCATATTTAAAGAAACACCTTCACGTTCAGCAACGGATGCTAGTTCATTATGAAGCGATTTGGGCATTCGCAAACGCACTTGTCCGCTATGCTTCTGAAATGGTAAGGTGTTTTTGGATTCAGGTAAAGAGATACCGTCACGTTCTAATGACTCTATAGCCATTTCTAGCACTTGTTGAGCGTCACCTATAGTTGCTTCACGAGTGTCACCAAATGCAGATAAATTTGGAAATTCTGGAATAGTTGCGACAAAGCAATCATCCTCGTCACTCCAAACAATATGGATAGAATATTTGTTTTTCATGCTTTATAACTCGTTTGTTTCTATGAATTTTAATAGTTGACGAACTTGGTATATTTTAGTCATTTTTTTATCGCCTTTTCTTGGCTGAAAATTCATGAATCCATATGGATCATCGTTGCGCTTATACTGTTTATGATTCCCTTTTTGTAAATCAAAAATAAATCCATAAAATATGGCAAGGTCTTCTATCTCTTTAAAAGTGACACTGTTTGGATTTTTCCTAGCTTTGTTTAAAAGTTTCGTTTTTTTATTCATCAATTATTGCTTTATGGTACCACATAAGGAACCACCTCTTCAAGTACAAGATGTGATTGTGTGCCGAGTCGCACACACAAATTTCCCCGAGAATCATTCCTGTTTGTGTGGTCGATTTCACAGCAAAACATCTCTTATTGGGTACTTGTCCCGTATGGTATCTACAATATTTGCTTGACTATATATTCGAAGCACTGTACGCTATGACCGAAAATGACAGTTGGCTCACAAATTGCTATGGGGTGTCATCTCGGTTGCTCATACTACATATCTATCTGATTTGTCAATGGGAATAGCTTTTATCAAGTATACGCTTTACTCACGCACAAAGCGTATACTTAACAAATAGGCGACATAACTTTGCTTGATTCCTCTGCAATATTATAAGAAAATGAACTCATTATCGACCATATCTATCTAATACACCTCAACGGGTACTTGTTATTTACTTAAATAACATGGCGTTACGTAATTCCAGCGATCGTTTGCGGTCATAGCATTCTATACTACTAAAGACGTTCCAGCAGTAACTTTGGGCATTACAGAAAACGGCCTGACTCTTGAAAATATACCCAACTTAGAACTAGTTAGCCACTGAATCAAGCGGAACCAGTCCTCACATCGTAGAGCTTATTATGAGCCCCTGACCAGGCTCAAAGAACATGATTTTCTTTTACAAAATAAATAATAAATTTAGCGTAGTACTTGAAGTGTATCCAGGAGGATACACCAGAAGATGTCTTTAATCTAACGTGTTAGGAGGAGAAAATGTCTGAAGATTTGCATGTCAAGGAAGAAACTCGGAGGTCTTTTTTGAAGATTATGACGGGGTTGGGGGTGAGCGGTCTTGCGGGTGTTACTTTGGGTGGGCTTACTATGCCTGCTGTAGTTCATGCTCGAAAGAGACGTTCCGGTGGAGATGGTGGTGCAGGTTATCGTCATGGCGAAGTCGTACCGATCGCTCCTGACAATCCGTCTATTGTTCATAACAATCAGTTTTGCAGACCTGGTAACTGTGACGAGTGCATCCGTGTTTGCCGAGAGGTTCAGACGGTTTTTGA
>JAFLJO010000141.1 GCA_022712975.1 Desulfocapsa sp. | reverse complement strand
ATATAAAGAGCTCCAGAAACGTTGTTTATTTGACTTCTGTCCTCCTCTGGTTCCAGTTGTTCCCCTGACAATCTGTATCGATACGATAAGGGATGCTCTTAAAAATGGAGATGTGACCGTTCTTGCTTCAGGTGATCCGTTTTTTTTCGGTATTGGTCGTAGTCTTGCACAAGCTTTTCCTGATCAGAAGATTAGCGTGCATCCTGCACTTTCTTCAATGCAGCTTGCCTTTGCACGGTTTACTATTCCCTGGGATGATGCAGCGTTTGTCAGTCTTCATGGTCGCAGCAATGATCATTGGGCTGCAAGCCTTTTGCAACATGGAAAGACATTTGTGTTCACTGATCCAAAGAACAGCCCTGATATAATTGCAGCTAAACTAATGGCTGATTGTGGGAAAGATGCAACGTTAAATCTTAGCGTCTATGTTGCAGAACACCTTGGTTTTGAATCAGAAAGGTTGATTACCGGTACTCTTGTTGACATTGCAGCACAAAAATTTGCTGATCCCAATGTGATGATTCTTGTTAACCCAGAGGAGCGTCTGCCGATATATCCATGTTTTGGTTTAAAGGAATCCGAGATTTGTCACAGTAGAGGACTCCTTACAAAGAATGAAGTCCGAGCTGCTGCAATTCATGCCCTGCGGCTGCCCCGGCAAGGTGTCTTTTGGGATGTGGGAGCTGGTTCTGGATCTGTTAGCCTGGAAGCCGCACGACTATTTCCTGAACTCCAGGTCTTTGCCATTGAAAAGGAAGCGGAACAATGGCAAAACATTGAGGATAACCGAAAGAAATATTCTGTTTGGAATATGAATCGTATCCAGGGGGAAGCACCGGATTCTTTGCAGAAACTTCCAGAGCCGGACAGAATATTTATTGGTGGTAGTGGTGGAAATCTAAAAGAGATTCTTGAGATTTGTGCGGCACGACTCTTGTCGAATGGGATAATAGTTGTGAATGCTGTTATCTTCAAAACAGCACAGATAGCCCCACAGGTTTTATTTGAACTTGGATTTGATGTTGAAATTAGTGAGATTGCTGTACAAAGGTACAAATATCCAGAAGAAAAAAGAGTACAATTTAATCCAATTAAGATCATTGTTGGAAGAAGATTGATTTAGTGTCCATTCCTTGGGAGTCAGGTAATGAGTAGTGAAAAAAAGATGGAAGCGGTGCCTGTTGCAATCATTGGTGCAGGCCCTGGTGATGTGGAACTTATAACAGTGAAGGGCAGAAGGTTGCTGGATGAAGCAGATTGTATTGTCTATGCAGGAAGCCTTGTTAATAGAAGAATACTTGATGGCTGTAAGGCTGATACATATGATTCTCAAGGAATGAACCTTGATGAAATTGTGGATACCCTATCCACTGCCTGGCAAAGTGGAAAGAAGGTTGTCCGGCTGCATACCGGAGATCCTTCCATCTTTGGTGCAATAAAAGAACAGATGCAGGCACTGGATGCTTTAGGTATTCCCTACCATGTTGTACCAGGCGTAAGTTCTGCTTTTGGAGCTGCCGCATCATTGAATGCAGAATTCACTCTTCCTGAAATTTCACAAACCGTCATTATTACCCGTCAGGAAGGTCGAACGCCAGTTCCGGAACTGGAAAAATTACACCTTCTCGCCAGTCATCAAACCACCATGGTGATTTTTTTATCAGTATCCATGATCGAAACTGTGGTCAGGGAACTGGAAAAAGGCGGGTATCCGATAAACACCCCTGTTGTAGTAGTTGAAAAGGCAACATGGGATGATGAGACAATTCTTGTCGGCACATTGGAGAGTATTGCATCCCAGGTTCGGGAGGCTGACATACGAAAAACGGCACTGATTTGTGTTGGAAAGGTATTTGCTGATACGGAACTTGAAGCGGTTTCAAAATTGTATGACAGGAGTTTTAGTCATGGCACAAGACAAGCCTCAGAAAAATAAAGGATTACTAGCCGTTTTTACCGGAAATGGAAAAGGGAAAACCACTGCTTCTTTAGGGCTTGCGTTCAGGGCACTTGGCCATGGACAAAAAGTTTGTATTATCCAGTTTATAAAAGGAAGTTGGAAGTATGGAGAGCTGGAGTCAGCTAAACAGTTCTCACAGCTCCTTGATTTTCATGTTATGGGACGTGGTTTTACCTGGAAATCCGATGATCTGGATCGTGACAAGGAAGTTGCACTTGAGGCTTGGGAGTTTGCTAAAAAGGTTATCAAAGAAAATAACTATTCTTTGGTTATTCTTGATGAACTTACCTACCTTCCCCATTATAAAATGATTGAGGAACAGGAAATCCTATCAGTTCTTGGTGCAAAACCTGTAGGATTACACGTTGTTGTTACAGGACGTTATGCATCGGATGCTTTAATTGAAATGGCTGACCTTGTAACTGAAATGGTGGAAGTGAAACATCCCTATCAGTCAGGTATTAAAGCCCAAAAGGGATTTGAGTTTTAGTGTCCTTAGGATTGTTGACACTGTAAAACCTCCTGAGTATTATGCCGAGTCGATAGGGAAAACTTTTTTTACATTATCTGGAGAAAATAATGGAATCATTTGATGTTCTGTTAGAACGTTCAACCAAGGTACATGGACATATTTGTGCCGGACAGGTTATTGGAGTCCGCTTATCCTTGCTTGGACTTGAAGCAATTGGTATTCAGGATCCAAGAGGTGTTGATAGAAAAAAACTCTACGTATTGGTGGAAATTGATCGTTGTGCAACGGATGCCATCCAATCTGTGACCGGATGCAGCCTGGGTAAACGATCAATGCGTTGGATTGATTATGGGGTTATGGCTGCCACTTTTGTAAATCTTGATACCGGTAAGGCAGTACGAATTGTTGCACGGGAAGAGTCACGAGAGCTTTCCAAAAAATATTGCCCTGAAATTGAGAATAAATATGAACGTCAGCTTGGAGCGTACAAAGTGATGTCGCAGGAAGAACTGTTCACCATCGACGAGGTGCATGTTGATATTCCTAAAGAGGATATGCCCGGAAGACCGCTAAAACGTGTGCAGTGTGAATCCTGTGGTGACTGGGTGCAGGATTGTCGTGATGTTGAGAAAGATGGCAAGAGTCTCTGTAGAGGATGTGCCAACGGCAAATATTATAAGTCTTTGAATTAAAGCAATAATAAACAAAAACAAAAAATAAAAAACAATGATTACATTACTTGATTATGGTGCTGGCAATGTCCGAAGTGTCAGAAATGCAATTGGAAAGCTTGGTTACACCGTGCAGGATGTTAAAAGTCCAGCAGATATCATTAGTGCTGAGTGTTTGATTTTTCCAGGAGTCGGAAGTTATGGGTCAGTTATGGAGCGTTTGCGACATGATGGTTTTGTAGAGCCTCTAATTGAACGAATCCATACTGATAAGCCCGTTCTTGGTATTTGTGTTGCTTTGCAGGCTCTCTTTGAAGGGAGTGAAGAATCTCCAGGTGTTGCCGGCCTTTCAATTTTAAAAGGACAGATAAAACGTTTTGCAGAGACCAACCTGTCAGTGCCTCAAATTGGCTGGAATGGTGTTAATTTGCATAAACAATCGGCTATATTTTCAGGATACAATGGTGAAAAACTCTATTTTGTCCATTCATACAAGGCCACCCTTGAAGATGTCGATCAGGAATGGTTGCTCACCACCACTAATTATGGTGAAGAGTTTGTAAGTGGCGTGCAAAAGGGAAACGTTACAGCATTCCAGTTCCATCCTGAAAAAAGCGGTACAGCAGGGCTGAATATTTTAGGGAATTATCTGAAATCTGAAAGACCTGCTACCATCACTGTTTCCGCAAAGGAAATATCAGGTAAGCAAAAAGAGACAAAGATGGCTAAACGCGTCATTGCCTGTCTCGATGTACGAACCAATGATAACGGGGATCTGGTTGTAACCAAAGGTGATCAGTATGATGTTCGTGATAAAGGTGAGGTAAGAAATCTTGGAAAGCCTGTTGAGCTGGCAAAGCGTTATTACGAAGAAGGTGCAGATGAGATAACGTTTCTAAATATCACCGGATTCAGAGATTTTCCCATGGAAGACCAACCCATGCTTGAGGTTTTACAGAGGACTTCAGAGAATGTGTTTGTACCTCTCACCATTGGCGGAGGAATTCGCGAATTTACCGATAGTAACGGAAAAGAATATACATCACTCGATGTTGCCTCCGAATATTTCCGTTCCGGTGCTGATAAAATATCCATTGGTTCCGATGCCTGCTATACTGCGGAAG
>JAFLJO010000038.1 GCA_022712975.1 Desulfocapsa sp. | reverse complement strand
TTCTATCGTTTTTATTCAGATACTGATTTCATAATCGAGAGAATTACGCTCGGATTGTCCTTTAACCAACAAAATTCTTCTTGTAAACTTCCCCCATTGTCGATCAAAAATTTTTACAGAAACTTTGTTTTTCCGATACATGAACATGATGCCCTGCGGGAGAAGGTACTCGGTATTCGGTATGCGGTTTTGACAAGCAACATAGGAACAACTCCCACAGAAACTTTGATTTTCCGATACATTAAAATTAGTTCCTTTCCTTGCTTCAAGGTAATGTGGTGTGGTTGTCAATGCTACAGCGTGAGGTTATAATTGTTGATCAAGAACTATTGAAAATAGGGACAGGCAACGATTGTTTTAGCTGGGGCTGTCCCTTATCTCCTTAAGATGTGTCAAGAATAAATATTCGCCCCTGACGTTCCCAAGCATAAAAAAAAAGGACTTACAGCAATAAAGCTGTAAGTCCTTGAATTTGGTAGCGGGGAAAGGATTTGAACCTATGACCTTCGGGTTATGAGCCCGACGAGCTACCAGACTGCTCCACCCCGCGTTGCGAAGGTCAATATAGACGGACTGATGGTAACTGTCAATAGAAAACTGAATATAAATGATAAAGTAACTGGGATTTAGTTTTCTTCCACTGGAAGAAGGCTCTGCAAGCGTGGAACAAGCTCGGGTGGAAAGGGGGTGAGTTTGCCGTCACGACCCACTGCGGCGTGTACAGTGTATCCTTTGGCGATGAGTTGTTCTTTGTCGGAGTCACTGTTAGCTCGGAGGATTCGGTAGGAGAATTTACAACTGACTTTTTTAAGTTCAACGAGTTTTGTTTCAATTATCAGCAGATCATCGTAGCAGGCAAATGCCTTGTAGCGAATAAAACATTCAGTGACAGGAAGAAGGATTCCCAATGCTTCAATTTCACGGTAACTGCAAACTTTTTCCCGGATAAGTTCTGTTCGTCCAATTTCAAAGAAACGGAGGTAGTTTGCATTGTAGACTACGGCTGCTGCGTCGGTGTCTCCGTAAATTACCCGGTAGCTTGTGCGGTGACCTGTTTTTTTCATCACTGTTGTTGCAGGAGCTGTTTCATCATGGTTTCACCATCTGGCAGGGTGCCATTCTTCTTTTTGCCGGCTTCGTCTCCAGTTTTTTCAGAAAAATTCTGACCACTACCTTTTTCCTGTTCCCTGGAATCGTACAGAATAGTGGGGACTGGATTGTCGATGTGGGTGCGAAGGGAAAGGGGAGTGTAATGATCCATGGTGGCAATGAGTCGAAACTCTTCGCCACGATTACGTAGCCCTGATACAATGGGAGTGACAATCTTTGCATCGAAATCTTCAATTGCCTGTAATTTATCCTGCATCAGCCCTTGGTGTCCTGCTTCATCCGGGCCTTCCAGGTGGACGAAAACAAAATCCTGAGTTTTTAAACACTCAAGAGCAGCATCGGCTTTACCCTTGTAATTTGTGTCTATATAACCTGTGGCACCGGGAATATTGAGAATATCAAGTCCTGCGTTAACTCCGAGACCTTTCAGCAGATCAACAGCAGAAATAAGACTGCCCTGCAGTCCAAATCGCTCCTGGATACTTGGCATGGATGGTAATTTTCCTTCGCCCCAAAGCCATATTCCATTTGCCTGATTCTGTCCTTTGGCTGCTCTCTTTTGATTGACGGGGTGATTAGCAAGAATACTCTTTGCTTTGTTGAATAGTTCTTTCCACTCAGGATTTTCCATGTAACGCTGCCAGGGGACAGTCACATCTTTATCAATAAAATCGTGTGGCGGCACAGTATCCATTGCAGGGTAGTCACCTTTGACAAGCAGGATATGCCTATAGCTGATCCCGGCTTTGAAGTGAAACGTCTTCGTTGCACATTCTGTTTCCAGTGTTTCGATGAGCTGCCTGGACTCTTCGCTTGAGATATGACCAGCCGAATAATCAATCATCTGTACCTTGCCATCCTTTTTGTGATTCAAGGTGACAAGATTACAGCGAAATGCAGTTTCGTCTGCCGCAAGATTTATTCCCATAGCTGCTGCTTCAAGGGGAGCCCGACCTGTATAATACTCTTCCGGTCTGTAACCAAGAAGGGAGAGGTTTGCCACATCGGAGCCTGGCGGGTAGCCTTCAGGTATTGTACGAGTGAGAAACAATCGTCCCTTTTGACAAAGATCGTCAAGCATCGGTGTTGCCGCAAAATCGAGCGGGGTCCGATTGTCAAGATCCGCAATTGGCAGATCTCCCATGCCATCGCCTACAAGGATAAGGTATTTCATTTATGCAAGTTCTCGTTTATTCGTCATCTGTCAGGATGCGGATTTTAACAGTTTTTTCGGTACATACATCAAGAGCATCAATTTCTGCAATACTCGCCTGTACAGCGGCTTCATTGGCCATATGGCTGTGAATAACAATGCTCACAGGATCAAGCTCATGGCGGCTTTTCTGAATCACCGATTTAATGGATATAGCATGTTTGCTGAAAATTCCAGCAATTGTTGCCAGAACACCGGGTTTGTCCAGTGCTGTAATGCGAAAGTAATAGGGACAGGTCAAATCCGACATCGGTGAAATTTTCGGGGTACCAATATTTTCCGGCAGATAGGAAAGTGCAGGAACCCGGTTTACTGAACTGCAGAGAATGTTTCGTCCGATATCAACAACATCGGCGGCTACTGCACTGCCAGTAGGCATCATTCCTGCACCAAGTCCATACAGCAGGACATTGCCCACCGTATCACCGTTAAAGTGAATAGCATTATAGGCTCCATTAATATTGGCCAGCATATGCGATTCAGGAACCATGGTTGGGTGTACTCGAGCCTCAACATACTCGCCATGATTACGACTGATGGCAAGCAGCTTGATACGACAGCCGAATTCTTTGGCAAACTCGATGTCAATGGGTTTGATATCGGAAATTCCTTCGGTGTTGATGTCATCCAGGTGGACATGTTTTCCGTAAGCAATGGTCATGAGGATGGCAAGTTTATGAGCAGTGTCAATTCCTTCCACATCATAGGTTGGATCCGCTTCGGCAAAGCCAAGTTCCTGCGCATCTTTCAGTACTTCGTCGAATGGGACGCCATGGTCAGTCATTTTGGTGAGGATATAGTTGGCAGTGCCATTCATGATCCCCATGATAGAGTTAATGCGATTAGCCACAAGCCCTTCTTTTAAAGACTTGATCACAGGAATACCGCCGCCCACACTTGCTTCAAATCCCACTTCCACATTATTGGCCACAGCTGCTTCGAAGATCTCTTTGCCATGAACGGAAAGTAGAGCCTTGTTAGCTGTCACCACATGTTTACCATGGTTAATAGCTTCAAGCATAAAAGTCCTGGCTGGTTCCATGCCGCCAATTAACTCAACCACAATATCGATATCGGGATTGGTGAATATGTCGTTGGCATCTTTGGTCAGTTTAACATCTGAGAATTGCTCAGGCAGAGAATTTGTCGTGATGTCTGCAACCTGAGCAAGAATCACCTCAGCCCCGACTTTTTTCAGTAGTCGATCTTTTTGTTCATAAAGGGTCTGTGCAAGACCACTGCCAACGGTGCCAAAGCCGATGAGGCCAACGTGTATTTGTTTCATATCTATGTTGTGTTAAATTTTTTTCTTAAGATTACTCGGATTGCTCGTAAAAGCGTATTGTTTGTCAGAAAATACTCTCTTTCCAGCCGAATGTCAAAAAGTTATGGACGGATATTTTAGTAGATAGATTCTTATTTTTCGATTATAGTTGTCAACTGATTTTTTTTGAGTGAGGATTCATTCATAACTTTATTCGGACTGGTACGAGTTTTATCTGTTATTACAGGCTTGTACTAAAGCATATACAATTTGCCTAAAGGAGACAAACATGGCTGTAAACATTCTTGCATTTGGACCAAACGGAAGTGGTAAAGGTACTCAGGGTGCTATTGTAAAAGATAAATACGGTATGAATCACATTGAGTCTGGTGCTATTTTCCGCGAGCATATCAAAGGTGGGACCGAGCTTGGTAAAAAAGCAAAAGCATTTATCGAATCCGGTGATCTGGTACCCGATGAAATCACCATTCCAATGGTTCTTGAGACCCTTGCAAAATCCAAAGAAAAAGGTTGGTTGCTTGATGGTTTCCCTCGTTCTCTTGCTCAGGCAGAGGCTCTTGACAGTGCCTTGAAAGAAGCCGGAATGAAGATTGATTACGTTATGGAGATTTTGCTTGATCGTTCGATTGCCAAAGATCGAATCATGGGCCGCCGTCTCTGTGCCAATGATAACAATCATCCTAATCACATCGCTTTTGATGCCATTAAGCCTGTGGAAAAAGATGGGAAAATAGTTTGTCGCGTATGTGGTGGAGAGCTTAGTGCTCGTGCCGATGATCAGGACGAAGATGCAATCAATAAACGTCATAATATTTACTATGATACTGAGACCGGTACCATGGCAGCTGTGAATTATTTCAAGAATACAGACAGTAAAGTGATTTCTGTTGATGGTTCCATGGGAATTAAAGAAGTAACAGCAGCAATTCTCGCAGAGCTGGACTGATATTGGTACATTTGGATAAGCTGTCTTTGTGACAGTCTTTTTCGCCTGGGTATATTCGCAATTATTGCGGTATGCCCATTTTTTTTGCTTTTTATGTTGGGATATTCTAAATTGCTTGGCTAGTGATTCCATTGCTTGCGGTATCATTACTTGATGAGTTGAGCGAAAACTGCTAAAAGACGGACGCATTATGCTTTGTTTGTCATTTTGGAATGAATATTGGGTGGAGGGCAAAACGCCCGATCTAATTTAGGAACGGGAATGAAATAAGTTGTTCAAGTTATTTCGTGTACGCTCCTTATACAGTAAGACACTTGTCGTCTTTATTGGATAAATATTATGAGTAAAATAAGAAAAGGAAAAGTGTACCTTGTTGGTGCAGGTCCCGGTGACCCAGGTCTTATAACAGTAAGGGGAAAGTATCTTTTAGAGCGTGCCCAGGTAGTTGTGTATGACTATCTTGCAAGTCCTAAACTTTTGAAGCACGTACCAAAAGAAGCCGAGCTTATCTATGCCGGGAAAAAAGGTGGTGTAAAACATACCCACACCCAGGAAGAGATCAATCAGATGCTGGTTGACTGGGCGGAAACGGGGAAGACTGTTGTTCGTTTAAAAGGTGGCGATCCCTTTATCTTTGGCCGGGGTGGTGAAGAAGTTGAGGTGTTGTCCGAAGCCGGTGTCGATTTTGAAGTAGTACCCGGTGTAACATCAGCAACAGCTGCTGCAACCTATGCAGGTATCCCCATTACCCATCGTGACTATACTGCATCTGTTGCTTTCCTGACAGGTCACGAAGATCCCACAAAGCCAGGGTCGAATATTGACTGGGCAAAACTTGCAACTGGTGCCGGAACACTCGTTGTATATATGGGAATTAAAAATCTTCCTGTCATTGTAAAAAACCTTGTTGACCACGGTCGTGATCCCCAAACACCCGTGGCAGTTGTTCGCTGGGCATCAACTCCTGAACAACGCTCTGTTGTTGGAACTCTGGACACTATTGTTGATATCGTTCGTGAGGCTGGAATTAAACCACCTGCACTTATCATTGTTGGTGAAGTTGTGAATCTTCGTAAAAAAATCGACTGGTTTGAAAAACGGCCGCTTTTTGGAAAGCGAATTGTTGTCACTAGAACTCGTGAGCAGGCTTCCGAACTTATGGCAGGACTTGAAGAGAATGGTGGAAATTGTATCGAATATTCCACAATTAAGATTGAACCTGTGGATTCATATGAGGTACTTGACGAGGAACTCGAACGCCTTGCAGAGTATCACTGGATTCTTTTCACATCCTTAAATGGTGTGAAATACTTTTTTGAACGACTGTATGCAAAGGGGATGGATGCCAGGAGCATGAAGGGCCCGTGTCTGGCAGCTGTTGGAAAAGCAACTGCTGACCTGTTGCTTGAGTACGGAGTACGTGCGGATCTGCTTCCTGATGTGTTTACAGCAGAAGGTCTTGCCGAATCACTACTCGATCAAGGAGTTGAAGGACGTAAAGTCCTCATTCCAAGGGCTGAAAAAGCACGTGAGATTCTGCCTGAAACATTACGTGGCGCAGGAGCTCAGGTTACAGTGGCTCCAGTGTACAAAAATGTTGCACCTTTAGGAAAACGTGAGCAGCTGCGTGAAGAGCTTGAGTCTGGAAAAGTGGACATGGTAACCTTTACCAGCTCTTCCACTGTTCGTAATTTCCTCTCCATGGTGGATGCGGAAAATGATTCAGATTTGAAACGGTTAATGCACGAAGTAACAATTGCGGCAATTGGACCAATTACAGCAAAAACGGTGACAGATACCGGACTGACGGTTGATATCCAGCCAGAATCATACACTATCCCTGACATGGTTTATGCAATTGTAGATTATTACTCTAAGGGGCTCACTCAAAAATAACTTAGGATTCTGGAACGTCACATATTTTTTCTCTGTTCATTCCCACCTGCGCAGGAATGAACAGAGAAAATTCTATTTTTTGCGAATGAGATCCAGTAAATCTTCGCTTGTCATTTTGGCACTCATATCAGAACCTTCCAGAAGACTTCCAGCAAGGTCCCGTTTTTCCTGATGCAATTGTACAATTTTCTCTTCAATGGTGTTCTTGCAAACCAGTCTGTATATTGTAACCGGCCTGGTCTGTCCAATCCTGTGTGCACGGTCAGATGCCTGATCTTCAACGGCAGGATTCCACCAGGGATCCATATGGATAACGTAATCGGCAGCTGTAAGATTCAAACCAAGGCCGCCAGCTTTCAGGCTGATAAGGAAAAGGTCTCCTTCACCTGACTGAAATCTGTCCACTTCCTGTTTGCGGCGAGGACTGCTTGTAGAGCCATCAAGGTAGCGGTAATGAATCCCTTTGTCATCAAGATGTTTCCTTAAAATCGAAAGGTGGCCAATAAACTGACTGAAGACAAGGGCTTTGTGCCCTCCATCGAGCAGATCGTCCACCACTGAAGCAAAAACTTTCAGCTTGGAACTCCCAATGCTGGTGTCTGGAGTGATGAGTTTTGGATTGCAGCAGGCCTGACGGAGCTTCATGATTTCAGTTAATATCTGAAGGTGACGTGCTTTTTTCTCCCGATTATTTTCAAGTACTTCCAACGCATTCTGCCTGAGTGCCTCGTAAAAGAGTTTTTCTTCTTCACTCATCTCCACTTCGAGTGTGACCTCGGTTCGTGGTGGAAGTTCTTCCAGAACCTGTGATTTGATACGACGCAGAATAAATGGTCTGATCAGTTTTTTGAGTTTGAGCCTGGCATCACGATTATGGTAACGTTCGATTGGAATTGCAAAACGTTCGTTAAAGCGACTCAGACTTCCAAGCAGTCCCGGATTAATAAAATGAAACAGATTCCATAACTCACCCAGGTGATTCTCAACGGGAGTTCCAGTGGTGATGAGTTTAAATCTTCCTTTAAGAGCCATGGCTGCTTTGGATCGTTTGGTCGCAGCATTTTTGATGGCCTGAGCTTCGTCAAGAATAATGGTTTGCCAGTAGACGCCTGCGAGCAGATCATTTTCCTGTTGCAGGAGGGTGTAAGTGGTAATTAACAGATCGAATTTTCCCAGTTCAGAAATCGTCTGGGCTCTGTTTTTCCCGGCAAGCGTTTTAATGTTAAGCGTTGGAGCAAAACGATCAACTTCCGACATCCAGTTATTGGATACGGAAGTCGGTGCTATAACGAGTGAGGGACCCTCAGACGCTGCTGAAAGAATAGCTGCCAGTCCCTGGATTGTTTTTCCAAGACCCATGTCATCGGCAAGACAACCACCCACGCCCCAGTGTGCCAGACGGGAGATCCAGTTGTATCCTTCAATCTGGTAATCCCGTAATTCGGCGCGAAGTGTTGAGGGAAGTTGTGGCTTGAAAGATTGACTTTCATGGATACGTTTGATCTGATCTTTCCATCCACTGTCAACCGTAGCTTTTGCCTCTTCAACGAGTTTTTCCAAAGGAATGGCAGCAAGGTGGTGAATGAGTAATTCTCCATCTTCATTAGTAGTTCCTTCAGAAAAGAGATTAATTTCCTCAAGCTTCTTTTTGAATTCCTGGGTAAGAGCCAGAAACTGGCCTTCACGAATCTGAATAAAATTACCATGAGAGTTTTTTGTTTTGAGAAGGAGCTCTCTAAGGTCAATCACGGTATCCTGGTCAAGTTTGAGCTCCCCGGAGAGGGCAAACCAATTTTGCTGATTGGTTCGTACCTTCAAATTCAGGTTCTTAAGCGTAGCCTGGTGGGTGATGTTGAGTTTTTCTCCCTCTGGCCATTCAATCACCACCTGATCCTGAATGGCTTGCAGTTCCTGGAGAGCCTGAAGGCAGTCGTCTGGATCCTGAAGGTGCCATTCCCGGTCATTTTCCTGCTCAAGATCTATGGCAAGATCAAGTATGGGGCAGGATTCTTCAACCTCACGGGCCATTTGCTCCTCAAGTCCGAGATCTCGTTTGGTTTGTAGTCGCTTGCCGCGTACCTCCGCAATAATATTTTCAACTCCCTGTCCCGGTTTGAGATAGTGTCCCCCATTAAAGAAGGGTTTTACAAACATATCTAATCTGAAACCTGTTCCATAGGGGAGAAGGTGCATATATATTGTGGGATCTGCTTCAACCTGCTCAATATTAGTCTGGGATCCAGGTTGAATATCAGCGGCAATGGCTGAGTGAACGGTCATAAACGAAGAAATATTGCCAATGGCGGTGAGAACCTGCTCGCTGGCATCAATGGGAACCACTAAGCCATTTATCCCGGTAATCTGCGCAATTCTACGGTGATTGTCATTAATTTCAATGATCTTGTATCTGGTGGGAGTCTCCTGGAAGATGGTAATAGTATCCTCTGTAACTTCCTGGGCAAAACAGATATGAAGCTGAGTGCCTCGTTCTTCAACAAGTAGTTCCGGTTCACCGCTCATGAATTCCACAGGTGTTCCGGGGGATTTACTAAAGAAGAGGAGTGGATGGTTAATCATGGCAAGCAGAGTCTTATCCATCTCAAAATGGTAGCTGATTCCATGGGTGTCCGGGTTGACATGTTTTTGAATACAGGCGGAAATCTTTCTGTCCTGAACAGAGAGATAGGGAAGTTTTCCAGAATAAAGACGCGAGAGTGAAATGGGCCGGCCTTTACTCCAGTTTCCAGCCTGGTTGCGTTTTTGCTCTTTTGGGCTGATATGCATTTTGCCGTCGGTATACTCCACCATCCAGATAAGTCTTTCCGACAAATCGCCTCTGGATTCCTGAGGGGAAGCAGTGACCTGGATAAGTGCTTGTAGATTACGTTTCCATGGCTCTTCAGACTGAAGAATAGTAATAAGTGGACTTAGTCCAGTCTCTTTGCTAAGACGGCTGACGACTTCATTGTACTGTTCCTCGTCCTGGGCTGTTTCTGCAAGAATGGCAGCCAGGTTTAGTGAATAGAAGTGAAAGCCATTGGCCATTGCCTTTTGGTACAGGTCTTCCACATGGGTTTTAACTTCGGGATTCAGGCTGGAATTGAGCCAATATTGAAAAAGTGCAGTGAACAGGATGGTCAGACTATGCGGCTCGTCATCCTTATAAAAACACATCTCCTCGCCTGGCAGTGCTGTACTGTTTCTTATCTGAAGAAATGTGGCAAATACCTGATAGGCTTTTTCTTCCACGCTGTCTTTAAAAAGAGATTGAGTGATTCCAATCTGGTGGGCCACGTTCTGATCCTGATCAGTCTGATCGTTTTGCAGAGTGGCAAGGGCATGGAAAAGCCCTGTGGGACCAAAGAAAGCCACATTGTCACCACCGGTCAATTCACGAAGAAAAGTGAGATCAACATCAAAGAGTTCCTCGGTGATGTCAGTCTGGCCGGATAGAAAGGCAAGCGTTCCCGCAGCTCCGGTTCCAAGAAAGCTCTCGCTATTTTCTTCAAGGAGCCGCCTGGCATTCGTAAGTTGTCCCCTAAAGAGATACTGGATAAAAAGAATACGCTGAAAGGGGAGTTTCTCATCCTGGCTAAGCTCCTCAAGACCTGTTTCTTCAGTAAGGTAGGTGAGAATTTCAGGGTAGTTATTCAGGCTTGCAAGCTCGTAGCGGAAGATACTGTCCAAGAGGAAAAATTGGAATGAGGGAGCTAAACTTTTAAACCATACTGGATCAAAAGGGGATGTTGTTACCAGGACAGTTGGCGGCAGGGGGGAAAGGATGTCACGACACTGTCCAGATAGAAATTCGAGTGCATCATCGATAAGAGCAAAGTCCTGGGTGTATATTCCGATTCGCATTTCACGCATGGCACGCCAGCAACGAGTGGTCCACTTCCCGTAGTAATAGGATACCGGAGCTTCCTTGCGTATGACTTTGGCGTAGGTGGCAAAAGTATCTTCCTTCACTGCAATGCGGCTTAATTTTTCAACAAGAACAGGTGCGCATTGTCGTTCCTTGGTGAGAAGCCCAGCTTCTTGGAATTTACCAAAATAGTGGTTCATATTGGCAGCAGTAGGTTGATTGCCTCGAGGACTGCGGATATCAAGTTTACGCAGGCAGTTGACAATTAAGGTCGTATGAGCAGGTTCGTAAACAATTGATTGAAATTGTAGAAGAGTCTGTTCAAAAGGGCTGAGTTTGTTGTACTGCTGGAGTAATTCGTTAGGGTCTGGCATTGTATTTATGGGGGTGCAACAGTTTAAAGCCTAACCCTCGAAAGAGATAAACCATGGAACCTGCATCGAGCAGGCTGAAACGAACTTCTTACCATATCATGTATGGAAAATAAATGAAAGGATATCCAGCGATTCCATTGTTTCGTTTGAACATGATGCCCTGCGGGCAGAAGGTATTCGGTATTCGGTATGCGGTTTTCGGCAAGTAACATAGGAACAACTCCCACAGAAACTTTGATTTTCCGATACATTGAAATAGGGGACGTTGGATCTGTCGGGATCTTGCTCAGAAGGTGAATAAAATTGACTGGGGCAATAAGGCACGTACACAAAATAACTTGAGCATAATGCCCTGCGGGCAGAAGGTATCAGTGTTCAGTAACTGAAAACTGAACACTGAAAACGCAGACCGGCGCTTGTCCAACTTTGATCGATCATGCTGTAAAGCCGCTTATAAATCAAATGCTACATCCAATGTTTTGCGAGGTCTGGAATAGCAAGGTTTACTGTATATTTTTGTAGGTACGAATATCTGCTGTTTTTTCCTGATGGCGTAACCATGCAATAAGAATCCGTTCCTGCTTTGCACTGAGAATGTGAGCTCTATATTGTTCTTTTTCTTCATCTGTCATGCCCGCTGGATCTGGCAATATTCTTTCTGTAAATTGATACAGGTAAAAATATTCTCCAACAGTCGCAGGTTCTTCTGGTAGAGGCTTCATACTGCTCAATGAAAAAACATCCATAAGCAGACTTGAGGGGAATCCGTTCGTTTCTTCGCCTACAGAACTTCTTGAGAGTGTTGCCTGCTTGATTTCAATAGTATTTGTCTTACCAAGATCAGCAAAAACAGCGCCCTCTTTCAGTTCTGAAAGTATCTCTGCACTCTTTTTTAGGGCAAGAATTTTTGCTTGAGCCGTTTTGTAATCTGCTGTGACCTGATCACGAACAGTCTCCATTGCTGGAATCTCAGGTGCCTGCACAGCTTGTGCATACAAAATGGAGTATCCAAATGAAGATTCGATCAGCGAACTGAGTTCACCGGCTTTCAGAGAAAATGCTTTGTTTTGAACAGCTGGTGCCTTATCAAGATTGTCTGGTGGTGTTTTATGGGAGAAGAATTCAGTTTCCAGGATAACAGCCTCTGGATGAAGTCTTGCATATTCCTGGAGGCTCCCGGCAGAAATAATTCCTTCGTAGGCATTATTTGCTTTTTGAAAAACGAGAGTGCGGGCTTTGCTCTCATCCATATCTTTGGAAACTGCATCAGCGCTGTAGGGAAAGGACAGAAACTTGAGTTGAACCTGTGGGGCGGTTTTGTAAGTATCTTTATTCTGATCAAACCATGATACCAATGCTTCTTCTTCGATGACAACTCCATCTTTGAAATTTACAGGGCTGATTTTAGCAAAATTAAGGCTGATTTTTTCTTTCACCTGTTGATACAGATCACTGATTTCAGCATCTGTAACCGTTGTGGCAAAGTTTCCAATTGCCTGAACTCCCTTGGCTGAGAGCATTTCAACACGCCTTGAGGCTTCGTATTGATGGGGCGTGAGCCGGTTGGAGGCAAGAAGGGCTTTGTATCTTTCCATATTGAAAGAATCGTTTTCCTGAAACTGAACCATTTCCTGTATATCCCTCTGAACCTCAGGTTCAGAAACAAGGAGTCCCATGGATACGGCACCTTGGCGTAAAAGAGTTTCCTGGATAAGCTGATTTTTTGCCTGGGCAGATAAACCGAGATTTTTCAGGAGTTCTTCGGGAACAGATCCACCAAATTGCTGGCGATAGCTGGAGAGCAACTGGTCGTAGACGCGTTGATATTCTTGCAAGCTGATTTCTTCATCATTAACGACTATGGCAGCTTCACGAGTGTCCATCATATTGGCACCGACCCCCCAGAAGACAAAAACGAGGACAATAACCAGCACGATGGCTTGAATAAATAGAGATTGCGACTTGTCACGGAAAATTTGCAGCATGTTAATTTCTCTGTATGGGGTTTTTTTTAATAAAAGAGTTGAATGACGTTCCTTAAGTTGGAATCTGGAAAAAGAATACAGACATTTATAATAGGAAAAACCTACCTTTTTCGTGAAGGCTATGCAAGGAAAAACGATGCGCAAAAGTATTGTGCAACCATTTAAATTATATCCCTATTTTTTATTTCAGAAAAGCCTACAGGAAATTGAGGAACAAATGTATTCAATTGTTTCCGGGTTAAATGCAATTATTTTGTTAAGGAGGTTGAGTAACTTGAAAAATAAGCACAGTTTTTTTTAGCCAGATAATGGATGACCTGACTGGAGAAAATGATGACTCATTCACTTGACAAACTAACTTGTGTATAGTAATTAGGCTGTCATTGCCTTAGAAACAGAAACGGTGAAAGCCACAAACAATATTTTTACGGAGGATTAAGATGCCTACAATAGAACACAATGGTAACAGCTATAACTGTGATGAAGATGGATTCCTGCTTAACGGTATGGATGACATGAATGACGATTGGATTGATTACGTAAAAAGTGTTGAGGGTATTTCTGAGCTTACCGATGAGCATCACAAAGTAATTGATGCCCTTCGTGAGTACTACAAGAAAAACGGTATTGCTCCAATGGTACGTATTCTTTCTAAAACCACAGGGTTCCCTCTGAAAAGAATCTACGAGCTGTTCCCATCGGGACCTGGTAAAGGTGCTTGTAAAATGGCTGGTCTTCCTAAACCTACCGGTTGTGTATAATTCATAACTGATTAGTATCTTATAAATTCTTTTTTTTTGAGATAAGCGTAGACTTCGAAAGAATTTGGTGAAGGTACTTATTCCGGCTTACTGTTCAACGCCGGTGTTAGCGTTTTAGCGAGTCATAAAAAAGGCGTTATTTCCAATTTGGAAATAACGCCTTTTTTTTTATAACTGCTCGGCACCGCACCGGTGAGGTGGCCTATCCTAATGTATCGGGAAATCAAAGTTTCTGTGGGAGTTGTTCCTATGTCGCTTGCCGAAAACCGCATACCGAACACCGAATACCTTCTGCCCGCAGGGCATCATATTCTTACTCAAAGTGTATATGGCTACAGTTTTTCAAGAAGAAGTTTTTTATCAATAGCTTCAACCTTCTTTTGATAACTACTTGGATCAATGACAGCTCCACGAATTCCGCCCCGTAAATTTATCTCAGCAAGGTATACCTCGTTTTTTTCAGTAATCATCAGATCCAGATGTGCATAGGGAAATGATGCACGTTTCATGATTGCATTGCAGAGAGCAAGCTGTGCTGCATTTAGCTGAAACACCTCAGCATCACCGCCGCAGTGGAGATTGTTACGGAAATTATCAGGATTTTGCCGTTCGTAGGCCTCAGTGTAGTCGTCAAGGATAATAACTCGAATATCGCGGCTATCAGCTACAAAAGGCTGAATAACAAAGGGGTATGGAATGGAGTTATTTGCTGCCTGATTGTAGACATCCTCTATATTTCTATACAGGTGAATACCGAGTCCTGCATTTTTACGATCATGTTTCAACACAACCTCTCCCACACCGTGATGGCCAAAGAGTGAAACTGTGTCGAGTAAGCCATGGATGTCGTATATGACCACCGTTTGAGGAATCATATAAGGGGCTAATAAACGGGCTTGAAAGGTTTTGGAACGGCTGGCAAGTTGTGAGGTGGCAGAAGGAATCAGCAGCACACCACGTTCAACAAGATCAAGAAGTAAATGTTCTTCTTCGTATTTAAGGCGAAGTCTGCAGGCAATGATATCTCCTGCGGCGAGTGTGTGAAAGAGTTCGGGGAGTTCGTTGTTTTTTGTGATGACGCGGGCAAGGTTCGTCAAAAGAGCATTTCCGAAAATCGTTGATGGAACATGGAAAGATTTCTTTGACACTGCCCACAGATGAGTTTTATATCACCCAGTATCTGTGATGTGTCTTCTTCAGGTGTGAAGCTGCCATCATCATTTTGAGTGTACAGGGTAGTGATGACAGCATTTTCTGCAATTTCGTAAAACTCTTCATCGTTGCCGCATTCAGGGCAGGTGATTCGATTGGCAGGAGTTGGCAGGTCGTTTGTTGGCTGCATAAATTAATTAATCAGCCATTGGCTGTTTGGCTCTTAATCGCTGTACTACTGCTTTTGTCACTTATCAGATGAAGGTCTTGAGCTGCCACTTTTATCTCTCCGTCCAATTTTGCACCGGGTTCCACATTGAGGTTATTACTTTCGATGCGTCCATGGATTTGACATGTTTTCCGGGCCGTGAGTATACTGGATTTGATATTTCCCTCAAGAGTACCATGGCAGACAAATGTTGATACTTGAACATCACCTGTTATTTTTCCCCCCTCACTCAGGATGAGGTGTTCCCCTTTGATGTTTCCTTCAATTGTACCGTCGATTCTGGCCTTTCCTTCAAAGAGTAACTCTCCCTTCATAACCATTTTGGTATCGATGATTGAAGAAATGGCTTCTTTTTCAGCCTTCTTACTGTCCTGGTCAAAACTGTTTTTTTTGTTAAACATAGATATCTTAATTTTGAGAATAGTTGAGTTCAGGATGTTTTTTTCGCGACAACTCGCCTGTGCTTGATCTTCAGAATCTTTTGCGCACGAAGTTTTATGGTGGGGGGGCGAATCAGTTTGTCAACCTGCATAAATTTACCAGGGTTAATCGGTTTTTTATTGAGACGTACTTCGTAATGGAGGTGAGGGCCGGTGGAGCGACCGCTGTTGCCCAAAGTTCCAATGGTTTGGCCTCGTTTGATTTTTTCTCCACGTTTAACAAGACGTTTCTGCAGATGGGCAAATCTGGTGCTATATCTATTGCCATGGCATATTTCAATATATTGGCCATAATTTCCGTTAAAAAAGGATCTTGTTACAATTCCATCGGCTGTTGCCACGATTTTCTGACCATAGGGTCCTCCAACGTCAATGCCGGCATGAAATGCTTTTTTTCCATTGAAAGGATCGATACGATTACCAAATCGGGACGTGACAATACCGGGTGTGGGGTGTCCCAATGGAAGAAAATTAATTGTTTCCATGTAGTAATTAGAACGGAAAAGAAGTTCTTGGCTGATGGAATCTTTTGGGGCGATAAAAGGGCCGCCGGAGTTGTTGCTCCTTTTGGGGATCTCTTTAATATCGACACCAATATTACTTATGATACGTTCAATCAGGTTGCTCCGTTCTTCAAGCTCAGTAACAGCGCTGTTGAGAAGGACATCTTTTTCCTGCTGGAAAATATTTACCTGTTTAGTATTCAGATCCTGGAGATCCTGTACCTGCAGAGTCAGGTTTTCCTTAACAAGGAGACTTTCCTTGAGTTGATTGTTAAGCAGAGTTATCTGGTTGTTTAAGGCTTTATTGGAGGGAATAATATGGAAGTTATTATAACTGATAACATTTAAAGCGATAAAAAGTGAAATAGTTGCAAATAAAAAAATCTGCACTTTGCGTTTGGACAAGAGAAGGCGTCGTGTTTTAGCCTCATCTCCAGAAATAATGATATGTAAACGGTCACTCATTGCGATTTGATTATTTTTAATGTATATGCAAGGTTTTGGGAGAGGGGAGGTGAAAGTTTGCCTAAAATCATTTATGTACTATTTTACCCAACTATAAACTGTTATACTCATAAATTCCCTTAAATTCAATAAGAAATGGGTACTTGGGCTATTATATCCAACCCTGTTTCCAAATAAATCTATTATTTGAGTATTTATTATGTCTAATCTTCTTGTTTGTCAGGCTTTGGGGAAATCTTTTGGTTCCCAAAATCTGTTTCGAAATATTGATCTTGTGATCAATAAGGGTGATCGTGTAGGGCTTATCGGGCCAAACGGCAGCGGGAAATCTACTCTGCTAAAAATTATTTGTGGTCGCGTTGATCCCGATGATGGGCAGGTGCTTTGTCGAAAAACGCTACGCACAGCTTATCTCGCTCAGGCCGATCACTTTATGGAAAATGCAACTGTTGCTGAAAATCTTGAAGCAGCACTAGACTCTTTAAATCTTGACGAAATCGAACGTTACAACAGGGTGCAGGCCTTATTATCCAGAGCTGAATTTCCTGATACATCTATTGCTGTGGAGTTGCTTTCGGGCGGCTGGCGGAAGCGGCTCGCTATTTGCCGGAGTTTTGTAGTACAGCCTGATATTCTGGTTATGGATGAGCCTACAAATCACCTTGATATTGAAGGGGTTCTCTGGCTTGAGAGGATGCTTTCAGGTGCTCTGCCCAAAAGTCCTGATGCCTTTTTACTGGTCAGCCATGATCGTCGGGTTCTTGAAAATAGTACTAATCGGCTGGTTGAGCTTTCATCCGTGTATCCAGATGGGTCCTTACAAGTGCAGGGGAATTATTCTACTTTTCTGAAGACTAGGGTCGAGTTTCTTGCGCAGCAACAGAATCTCGAAGAGCGACTTTCCAATAAAATGCGTCGTGAAACAGAGTGGCTCAGTCGTGGCCCAAAGGCTCGGGCAACTAAGGCACGTTATCGTATTGATGAGGCGCACAAATTACAGAGTCATTTAAGTGAAGTTAAAAGCAGAAACCGTTCGGTGAAACAAGTTCGGATTGATTTTGACTCCACCGGCAGAAAAACAAAAAAACTTCTTGAGGCCAAAGGTATCAGTAAAGGGTATGAAGGCCGAACTCTTTTTACTGATCTTGATCTAGTGCTTTCTCCGGGCACACGTTTAGGGCTGCTGGGAAGAAATGGTTGCGGAAAATCAACCCTTATGCAGATAATTGCTGCAAGCGCCAGTGGAGATGGATGTCAACCCGATACAGGGACGGTAGAAACAGCGCCGGATATGAGAATTGTCAGTTTTGATCAGAAGCGTGAATCCATCAATCCTGAAATAACTCTGCGTAGGGCTTTGGCACCCGATGGGGATTCTATTGTCTTTCGGGATTCTTCCATCCATGTTGTCTCCTGGGCGCAGCGCTTTCTTTTTCGACCGGATCAGCTTGAGACTCCTGTCGGGCAGCTTTCCGGTGGTGAACAAGCACGTATTCTGATAGCCGGATTGATGCGTCAGTCCGCAGATATTCTGTTGCTTGATGAGCCTACAAACGATCTTGATATCCCATCTCTCGATGTGCTGGAAGAGAGCTTGCTGGATTTTCCCGGTGCGCTGGTACTGGTAAGTCATGATCGGTTTTTGCTGGATTCTGTTTGTGATCAGGTGATTGGCTTTGATGGGAATGGCGGGGTAGCTTTTTATGCAGATTATGAGCAGTGGCTTGCTGATTTGAAAAAACGCCGCAAAGAGAAGTCTGGATCAATTAAATCGTCACAGGACAGTTCAACGTCCAAGAAGGACAAACAGAAAAAAGCAAGAAAACTTTCCTATATGGATCAGCGTGAATATGACCAGATAGAAGAAAAAATAATGGAAGGGGAAGGGGAGCAGGAACGGCTGCAGGCATTGATGGATGCTTCGGAAACAGCAATGGATTCACAACTGCTGGAATCAGTATGGGCTGATCTTGAGCAGGCTAAACTGGACGTAGGGAAACTATATGAACGTTGGGATGAACTGGAAGAGAAGAAGGCCGGCGGAGCTTAGGGAACCAGCCTTTTCACCCCGGAGGCCAACTCATAAACCTGCCGCCTAACACATGCATATGGATATGGAAAACGGTTTGTCCAGCTACTGCGCCGTTATTAAATACAAGGCGAAAGTCTGAAACTCCATTGTCTTTAGCAACTTGAGAACCGATTCGCATCATTTTGCCGATGAGTGCTTCGTCATCCGTACCGACTCCTGCGGGATCTTGGATATGTTTCCTGGGGACAACCAGAAAGTGGACAGGAGCCTGAGGTGCGATGTCACGAAAGGCAAGCATTTCATCATCCTCGTAAAGCTTCTCAGTAGGAATTTCACCCGCTGCTATTTTACAAAAAAGACAATCGGTACTCATGAGTTTTTCACTTTTGCTGCAGCGCTGGAATCGGTGAACAGATGTTCGATGGCTTCTCGGCCTGCATCGTTAAGGTAGCGGGTTCCTGACCCGACAAAGGTGTCATATTCAATAAGAGGAGTGTCTTCCTTCCAGTTACTGTCTTTCCAGGTAAACCACTGTTTTTTAGGTTGATCAAAAACATGTAAGGGGCGATTGAAAAGTTTTGCCAGTTCCACAGCCCAGCCGGTGCCACCTTTTACGGAGTTGTCATCCATGATTGAGCCAATGACAAATACCTGGTGACCATTGTTGACCATGTGAAAGATGGTTTGCAGAACCTTTCGAATCTTTTCTGTTTCGTAATATGTTCGGTTGAGCATCCTTGATGCCAATTCCATGGAAATATCTCCACGTTCCAGTTCCTCTTTACTCAGGGTCACAGAATTTTTGTTGCGGTTCAGTTTGTGGCCTTCAAATGTGAAAATTATTTCTTTGATACCATATTGTTCTGCGGCTTCTCCAAAGGTTTGTTCTGCACCTTTGAGGCCGCCACTGTAGAGTGTGCATTTACTCTGATCCATCATATGCTCCTTACAAATTAATGAGGCTTGTCAGATAATTTCGTTCCAACTTTACCATAGTTACGACCAAAGGCAAGGAAAGCCGCCCGCTTCTTTTATTTTTTCCGTGCAATGATGAAGACCCGGTCTGGAGCCGGATAGCCTTCTACTGTTTTAGCAGAATCTTTAGGGTCAATAAAGTCGGAGTAGGATTCAAACTGCATCCAGTCAGTACGTCGTTGTTCAGTGCTGGACATTGGGTGCTGACAGAAAAGCTCAATATCTGAGAATCCTGCCCGAGATAGCCAGTTTTGCAGGCAGTTGCCTGTGGGAACAAAGTAGGTTCCGGGAACTTTTGCATAGGTTTTCTCAGGGAAAAGTGCTGTTGGGCTGGTGCCCGGAATGGCTTGAGATTCGAGAATAAGTGTACCACCACTTGTAAGAGATGCGAAAACATCCCGGAGTGTATCCACTGGAGAGCTCCGATGGTAAATGATGCCCATCAGAAAAAGAACATCAAAACATTCCGGAAAGAGTGGCAGATGTTCCACACCAAGGAGATCTATGTGGAGTTTTTCCTGGCGTGCCATACCGTTGAGTCCTTTAAAGCAGTAATAATGCTGAACAGAGGGCTCAAAACCGATAACAAGTTCAGGTTGATGGGCTGCCATGCGGAACATATAATATCCATTGCTGCATCCGATATCTGCAACCACCTTTCCTTTCAGACTAGGCAGTTTTGGAAGCAGGCGCTGCCATTTTAGCTGGCTTTGCCATTCGGTATCAATGTCAGTTCCAAAGACAGAAAAGGGCCCTTTACGCCAGGGAATGAAATCCCGCAGTGCTGAATCAATTTGTTTCTGTTCTGTGTTTGAAACTTCGTTTGGCTTTCCAATTGTAACTGCATTGCCACTGCAATCAACAGTTGCAGCAGGGAATCTTTGCAGGACTTCACAAGGCTTGCGATAGCGAAGGAATCCCTTTTTGTTCTGATTTATCCATTGCTGTTTTTCGTTATGGATGGTGAAAATTTCGTCGTATCTGGCAGAATTTGGCAGGAGTTCAATGTAATTCATAATGAGTCTGTTTTTCAGGAGAGTGGTTTGACAGCAACAAAAGAAACAAAGTTGAACCATTGGAAAAATGGTTCAACTTCCACGAAACCGGCGGATTGCAGCATGGCTCTGTTTTCTTCCAGGGAGCAGGGGATTAGAATGTTTTCCAATGCTTCCCGTTTTTTTGCAATTTCAAGTTCGGAGTAGCCTCTTTCCTTTTTAAATTTGTGATAAATGTCTATATATTTTCTGTTTAGGTTGGGATGATGGGAGATGATTTTTTCACTGAGAATACAGATGCCGTCAGGGACAAGATTTGTATATATTTGTTTTAATAATTTCTCCCGATTTATGGGACGGATGAACTGCAGGGTGTAATTGAGGATAAAAGCTGAGGCCCCCTGTTGCTCCATATCCATAATATCTCCCTGAATAAAATGGAGACGCTCCTGTTTTGAAAACAGTTCTGCCTTTAGTCGTGCCTTGTCCAGCATGGCGGATGAATTATCAATGCCTGTGTATTGAAAATCTCTTGTTTCAAGGAGACTGCTTAGTTGTAAAAGGGTAGTTCCAGTGGCGCAACCAAGGTCAACGATCTGGCTCTTGTTTTCAAGGGTGGTATCTAAAATACGGGCAATGGAATGGATGACTTCCTGGTAAAAAGGGATGGAGCGGTCAAGCATGTCATCAAAGACCTGTGCGACCCGTTCGTTAAAAATAAAATCTTCACTTATTTGCTCCACGTCAAAAAGAGAATCTCTCTTGTCCTGTTTTTTTTGCATAGCGGTCTATGGTTTTGTGATTGAGATGCGATGTGTAATTTAAGAGACATGTATACCACTGTCCGGCGTGCTGCGAAAGGTCAAAATAGCTCAATTTTGCATACGAATAGGCTTGCCAACACCGAATTATATCAGTATAAATCAAATGTTCAATTTTGCATTGTCACATAATGCTGACTATGCTTGATCTATTTATCTTGTCAGCTGAAATATTGTTTTGGTTCAAGGGGAGAGAAGGTTATGAATGGAAAGTTCTGGGCAAATGTTGGACTGAGCACAGTTGTTTTTTGTCTTTTAGCTTTTGCAGTATCAAAAATCAGTGCCTCATCGACGGGTATTACAGGTGTTTTACTGCCTGAAATCACGGTGTCGGAATCTGCTGAAGAGTTGTTACATTCTGTTGCTCTTGTAAGCTCTGTCGTTAAAGTTCCCAAGCAAGGTCATATGGTGGATGCCTCTTTTTCCATTGAAAACAAAGGGACACATGATATAAAAAATGTGAAGATCATTTGTACTCTTTTTGATGCCGCAGGTAATGAACAGGGGCGCACTAAGTGGGTTGTCTTTGATACGGTGACATCTCAGAATACCGAGGATTTCACTTTTGTCGATAAAATGTTTATCAGCAATAGTATCGTTCGTTCCGATTGTAAAATTGTGGATATGCAGATTGCCAAGGCTCCCAAGGTTGAAGCGCACTATGGTGCTGCATCCGGACACGGGAACAGTGATGATGCTGAACATACCGCCCCTGCATATGGCAGTCAGCATTGATAAACAGTTAGTTCTGTAAGCTGACCCGTATCTGAACAGTTACATTTTAAACTATATAAATGATGTCTGACGAAATAGATTTTGACGAAATTTTGGGGAAGTATCACTCTGATCCGTATGAGTATGTGGATATTTACGCAAGCCATACCGGTAGGATACATTTTCTTATAAAAGAGGGGGATGAGGTGGATGCCGTTAGTGGTGAGTGGAATCACATTCCCGGAACGGCACTGTTTGAGATCACAAGAGAGAGAAACCCCAAAAATGTCACGGCTACGACCAATGGTGTGGTTTCAGTTCTCTGTGATGAGTTTGAAGGGAAGTTTGTTGAAGCTGGCGAGAAGTTGATGACCATTCGCCATCCCCTGAAGAAAAAAGAAATTATCGAATCCATTCTGAAGGAAGTTCTGTATGTTTTTCCAGCTCCTGAGCGTGCAAAGTACTTTTTCTCACTGGACGTGCAGTCACGGGTAGATAAAAAGGGTGCCCGTGAAGTTTCAGTTAAACCCGGAGATGAGATTATTATTATGTCTCTTATGAAACGGGATACCCCAGTGTATTATAGTGGGGAGCAGGGTGTGATTCATTCTGTCTATTTTAAGCCTGGGGTTTCGGTGGAACGAGGGGAGCCTTTGATAGGTATTTGTCCTTCTGAGAAGTTACCGATTATTCAAAAGATTATCAATAAAGTTAAGGCTGAGTGGGATAAAAACGATTAAACGCATACAGTTCCGGGTCTACTGGAAATCTTTATACCCGGCTAACGGTTACATGGTGTGAATAATAATCTAAGTTTGCTTATTCCTTCAATTCTTGACGATTATGTCGCAACTGTTGAACTTCCCTGGCGCAGGAAAGAAAGTGCGTTGGACAGTGAAACAATCTTTCGCTACGGAGCCTTTGCAGGCTCTGTTATTCGAGTGTATCCCTCGCTTGTTCGTGCCATGGATACGGCGCGGAGCCATATCCGCGCATGTGAAGAATCAGGAAGGTCTGTAGCCAATGGCAGTCTGATTATTGCTTCTACCCTCTCCCTTTCAAAAGGTCGTTTCAGTCGTACCTGGCATGCTCCCCCGGGTGGATTGTGGGGCTGTCTTCTTGTTGCCGATACTTTCCTTCCCCAATTTAGAAATTTCCTGCCATTGATTCCCGGCATTGCCTGTTGTGAAGCGTTACATCAGGAAGGAGCATCGGTAGCCGCTATCCGCTGGGTGAATGATGTGCTGCTGGAAGGGAAAAAGCAAGCCGGGTTTCTAATTGAGGGATTTTGCAGCCCGGTTTATAAGGAAAATTACCATCTCCTTGGCTTTGGTTTGAATATCAATAATGAATCCTTCCCTCCTGAACTCCTGGAAACAGCTGTTTCTCTGTCCCAGGTTTTGAATCGCCCGGTTGAACTTTCATCCTTTGCCCTTTCCTTTCTGGCAAAACTTCGTTATTACCTGGGGCTTCTTTTGTACGAGGAGGAACAGTGGCTGGCACGTGGTGGTGGGGATGAATATCTGGATGATCATCCGATTATTCAACGCTGGAAAGAACTATCCGACACATTGGGAAAACGGGTGCAGTTTGGTTATGATGTTATGGAGAATCCTCAGTATGAAGCATTGGTTAGTGATCTTGCAGTAGACGGAGGCCTTATTTTGAGACATGACGATGGTACAAGCAGCGTGGAACACAGCGGAGAGATTCGCTATTGTGAGAAGTAATAATGAGGTATTAACGGTGAGATAGTAGATACCTCTGCTATATTTTTTCGAGAAATGCCCAAGAAACTATCTCACGCTGAAAAAGTTGCAGCCCATAGGCGTGTAGGAAGGAAAGAGCTTCCCGTTGACTGGCTGTTGACAGCTGGAGTCGATGCAGACGGTTCAGTGGCTGGTTCAAGGCAACTGTCAGAGATTTTAGAGTACCCTGGGAGAGTGTAACGCTCGTTGATGTTCCTTTTGCAGAGCAATTACTACAGCATATACCACCGGCATTTGTGTGGAAGCGGTAGCTTTTGTTTGCTTGTACTTCCTGACCGCATTGAAGACAGTTTGCCAGTTGTGGGCTATACCCGATGATGGCATACAGCCGGATGAGGAAAAGGATCAGGGTCTGTAAGGGGGGCTGGTTATTGTTCAGGTTGTCATAGGAATACACGAGGAGAGGGTATAGCTTTTCATCACCTTCAACTTCTTTTGTGGTCAGAAGAATAAGTTCACGTATAACGCTAGCCGTGGTGTAACAGATGGTATTCTTGCGGAGTGTGAGGAAGCCATCCAAAAGATCAGCTTCAGCAATAAAAGCCAGGCGGTTATTTTGCGGGATGGTGTGGAGGATACGCAGGGAACTGAAAATTTCCAGCTTGTTGACGAAACGTTTTTTACTTCGCTTGGCCCCTTTTGCAATGCCTGTCAGTCTGCCGTAGTTCTGGCAAAAGAACGTGACAATCAGATCCGATTCTCCATGGTCGCGACAGTCTAGGACAATTGCTGCCGACTCAACTTGTTGTTTGCTGCTCACTTTTCAGAAATTTGGTTTTTTTCAATCAAAAAATATCTTCCGGGAGTGATAATTTGCGTCGTCCATTTTCTACTTCTGGAAGGGGTATTTCGACTCCGTTGAGACGAATGGTTCCTACAATTGTTTCCGGCATATCAAGGATGATCTTCTTTTGTACCTGGTATTGCAGGCTGGTACCAGCTGTGAAATGTTTATCAAGAATAAAACCATCATCCAGAGTGACTTTGAAGGTGCCGTTACTATGAAAGTCTATTTCGAGTTTATAGGGTGCCATTGTTGCCTGTTCTTTTCGAGTGCTTTCTGGTAATTGGTCGGCTGCTTTATTTTCTGCGGCAGGGTCAATAGGTAGTTGCTCCGGCCGCACGGGAGTTTGTGATTCAGTGGTAGGTTTATCGCTGATATAATCTATTGGATTCCAATTGAAGAAAAAGGATGCCCCAATGATGGCGATGAGGCAGAGCATGAGAGAAACACTTTTCCCGGTGGCAGGAGATATGGATGACGGTTCTGCATAGTTACTGAACGTTTTGCTTTTTATTATGGGAGGCTTTGCCGGTTCTGTGGACGATGCCACCTCCTGGGCCATGTTTTCACTGTATCGCTCAAGAATGCTTGCCGTATCAAGCTCAAGATAATCGGCATAAAGAGAGTAGAAACCACGGCAAAACGCCACGGCCGGCATACGTTCATAGGCATCTTCTTCAATGGCTGTAAGTACCGGCAGGGAAATTCTTGTTTCCTGTGATACATCTGTAAGCGATACACCTTTTTGCTCTCGGTGGTCGCGGAGGAAAGCACCAAGTGTCTGTATTTTGTCCTGAGTGTCTTCTTGAGGCATAGTAATCACCTTACAACCTTTTAATGTATGCTTGTTCCTTTATATTTTTAACCCATTCGTTAAACTGCCCCTTGAGCTGCTCATCATAAAGCTTGGCTCTTATCTCTTCTTTTGCTGAGGCAAAGGATGCCTGGACAACAATCTGGCCATCTTTACTTGAGAGAAGTTTGAAAAACTGGTATCCGGATGGGGTTGTAACTATTTCACTGATTGCCCCCGGTTCAAGTTTCAGGACGGCATCACGCATATGAGGAGCCATTTCATCTTCCTGGAATACGCCAAGGTCACCACCGTCAGATGCGGATGGTAAGTCTGAAAATTTCTTGGCGAGTATCCTGAAATCCTGACCATTACTGACGAGTGCATGAACCCGTTCGGCTCGTTTTCTCGCATCCATCTTATCTGCGTCTTGATTAGGAGCAGACGCTTGCTGGCCAGATTTTTTCCAAACAAAACCCATCTGCAGAAGATAGTATCCTCCACCACTTATATGTTTGGTGTAGTTTGTGTCGTAATAGTCAAGGATCATATTATCTGTGATGATAATTTTAGAGCGAATTTCGTAATTGACAAGTTTGCTTTGCAGGATTTGATTTTGCAGGTTATCAAGAAGGCTGTCCAAATCCATACCCATTTTTTCTAATTGAACCAGCAGCGTCTCTTTGGTGATTTTATTATTATCCAGCATCTGCTGCATTGCAGCCTGTAATTCCCCCTGAGATACACTGACACCTGTTTTTGCAGCCTCCTGTGCAATGAGTTTTTTATCTATCAGGTTTCCGAGTATTTCTTCCCGGGCATGACTCAAGGCGTCTTCGACTTGTGATGGAGGAGCCTGATTCTTAATTTTTTTGAAGTGGTCTTTTCCTTCCTCATTTACTTCTGACATGGTGATAACTTCCTCATTCACAATTGCAACGACCCGATCAACCAGTTGGGCAGCGAGAGAAACCTGTGGCAGAAAAATACTGCAAATAAAGATGAAGCAAAGTGGCCAGGGGCGCATGGAAAAAAAGTTGTTCATGATAATTTATATGTTTTTATGGAAAGTGGATGGCATCACCAAGTGTGCCAATAGTTAAGTCGGGTTACTTTAACATAAATTGTTTTTCGAGACAGCATTTCTTCATAATAAATTGTGTTATCAAAGAAAATCTTTAAATTGCTGTAACATAGGGTAGTGCTGAAGTATAAAAAAGGAATAGGACTACATTACTATTCAGGGGAGAACTTGCTTGACAGGTTGACTTTCTCTGAAGATTGAATACCTTCACTTATGTACAGGATGCCTTGCTGGCATCATGCACATACCAAAGCTGATATCCTTGGCTGGTCAACATTTAACGAGGGTTTACTAATGCAACAAACGAGGTATTATGGCAGCTTAAGTCTGCTGCTGGCAGGTTTTCTTGTTTTAATGATATTCGTACAGCCTGCTGCATCTGCATCAAAGATGCCTTCTTTTTTGCTTCGTGATGTTGTAACCGGAGACAAAATAGACAGTAAGAACTTTACGGGAAAAACCCTTCTGGTAACATTTTTTGCCACTTGGTGTCCTCCTTGTATACAGGAAATACCGGATTTAATCGAACTACAGCAAAAGTATGAAAAGAAAGGCTTTTCAGTGATTGCACTTTCCGTTGATGAGAGTGGTCCCAAAACGGTTAAAAGACTGGTTGAAAAGCGGTCAATTAATTATCCGGTGCTTATGGCAGACAAGTCCACGGCCAGAAGTTTTGGTGGTGTTGTCGGTATTCCCACCTCATTTTTGATTAACAGCAATGGGACTGTAGTAAAGAAATATCCAGGCTATGTACCCCGTATGATACTTGAGAGGGACATCAAAAAGATAATAAATTAGTGCTCATTTTTAAATGATAAGTGTTGACAACTTTACTATTGGATTTTATACTGTTTTATCGAATTAAGATCTAGCACTGGTGAGCAGTAAGTAAACCAGTATAAGTATCGTATCAAAGTATTTTTTTGAAAAAATAGATAAGCACAAACTCTGAGAAAATGTTTTGATAAGGCATTAATAATCTGGAGCTGTTCCAGAGAATAAAACCCTGTAATTGAGGAGAATACAATGAAAAAAGGTATCGTATCTGTAGTTCTGATTCTGACATTCGCAATAAGTACTGTAGCTGTTGCATCTAGAATTAAATGCACCGTTGATTCTATTGAAGGCGATAAAGTAACCATGACCTGTAAAAAAGCTGATAAGCTTAAAGTGGGTGATAAAGTAAGAGTGACTCCTCCAAAAGGTAGTCCTGCCATCGAGGGTTGCTAATTGGAATAGCCCGTTTTTTTAGTTAGTTTATTAAGGCCGATTGATTGCTGGTTTACAGCATATATCAATCGGCCTTTTTTATTCTCTCCGGTTTGTCTCGGGTATTACAGCGTTATTCAATCGTTGCACCTTAAATATACTGCTGTTACAGAGCGAAACGATTGCATAATATATACAGCTCGGACTAAATCTGGTTTTACTGGAAAGTAATTTATTTCTCTGAGGAGATGTTTTGGAATTAATCAAGGCTATAATATTGGGTGCATTACAGGGCTTGACTGAGTTTCTCCCGGTTTCCAGTTCAGGGCATCTTGTGCTTGGTTCTGAACTGCTCAATTTTCAGGAACAGGGGCTGGCTTTTGGTGTTTTTGTCCACTTTGGTACTCTGGTTTCGGTCTGCATTGTTTTTCGCAAAGAGTTAGCCGCCATGCTGGCAGCTCCGTTTGCTATGATACGTGGTCGAGCTGATGACGAAATGAAGCATTATTTTCTCTGGGATATTTATATCGTGGTGGCTACCTTACCAGCAGTTGGAGCCGGGCTGTTTTTGAAGGATTCCATTGAGGGAATATTTGCCAATGTTCTGTTGGTCTATTGTATGTTGTTTGTAACCGGGTTAATCATGGCGGCGACGCCATATATCAGGGAAAGGAACGTGAAGTTGAATTGTCCCCGTGCACTGTTGATTGGATGCGCACAGGCATTGGCAATTTTTCCAGGACTTTCGCGTTCCGGAGCAACTATTTTTACAGGGATGCTTTTGGGCGTTAAGCGTGAAACTGTCGCCAAATTTTCATTTATTATGTCCATCCCTGCCATCCTTGGTGCTGTTACCCTGCAATCAAAAGATTTGTTGGATAACCCGCCTGAACTCAATAGTCTCTTTGTAATAGGAGCAGGAACAGTTGCTTCGGCAATTGCCGGGTATTTTGCCATTATTCTACTCTTAAATGTAATTCGCAGAAATAAATTACACTATTTTGGGTATTATTGCCTCCTTCTTGCATCATCCGGTCTTTTGTATACTTTTGTTACCGGCTAATCCCAGTACTCGTTTTCGTATAAAAAAAATTATGGATATCAGAACATTACCGGATGAAGAGCGTGAAATTTATAATCGTATTCGTTCGAAGTATAAATTGACATTTGATACGTTAAAAGTAAAGGAGACTGCCATCCGCTTGCTGAAAGTAGCGGATATTGAGGAGTTTCTTGATGGTAATGACCCCTTTACCGATGTGAGTGAATTCCCGTTCTGGGTAAAACTCTGGGAGTCGGCCATGGTTCTGTCCTATGTTCTTGCTTCTCTGCCGGACGCAAAGGGGCAAAAATTGCTTGAAATTGGTGCTGGCCTTGGTGCCCCTGGGATTACAGCCGCAGCTTGCGGCTTTGATGTGACCCTTACGGATTATGAAGAAATCATCATGGATTTTCAAAAGGTGAGTGTTGCGGCATCCGGTCTTACAAATGTACATTGTGCTCATCTGGATTGGCTGAATCCTCCTGACATGGAACCTTTTGATGTAGTCACTGCAGCAGAAGTTCTGTTTCGTGAAGAGTTCTTCGATCCACTTCTGGATGTCTTCCGGCGCTATCTGAAACCCGGTGGAACCATATATCTTGCCCATGACGCACGAAGAAAATGTTTACCCCTCTTTATGGAACGTGCAAAAGAAGAGTATACCATTGCAGGGACGAAGCAGACTATTCATAAAGATGGCCAGGAAATTACGATCATTATCAATCGTCTTCGGGCAAAAGCGTAAACGGAGCCTACCATGTCACTTTATCCTGTAAATCTGGATGTTCGTGACCAGCTTTGTATCATTGTCGGCGGCGGGACTGTGGCTAGCCGAAAGGTTGAATCACTTTTGCCCTGTGGTGCAAAGATATGTGTTATCAGCCCCATGGTTGTTACACGCATTGCAGAGCGGGCAGAGGCTGGTTTGCTGGAGTTAAAGCAAAGAGAGTACCGCAGCGGTGATTTGTCCGGTGCAAAGCTTGTATTTGCAGCAACGAATAGTCGAACTATCCAGAAACAAATTGTAACCGAAGCAAGGGCTACAGGTATCCTTGTTAATGTGGTTGATATGCCGGAATCCTGTACCTTTCAGGTTCCGGCGTCTTGTCGCCGTGGAGACTTGCTGCTTACTGTGGCAACCGGTGGCGGCAGTCCTGCACTCGCTGCACGTATTCGAAAACAACTTGAAAGATCCTATGGCTCTGAGTACATGCTGCTAGTGGCTTTGATGGCTGATTTACGAAAACAAATTGTTGGTGTAAACAGTAATGCAACGGAGCATAAGCAACTCTTTGAAAAACTTCTTGATAGTGATATTCTGGATTGTATAAGGCAGCAGCAGTGGATTGCTTTGTCAAAGTTATTACAGGACATACTACCGCAGGAGATTGATGTTGCCAGTTTACTGGAAAAGACTCAGAAACATTTCAAGGAAGAGATGCTTTGATGTACCAATTCTGCCGGAGATCTTGTCATGTTGAGTGAAATCAACTATTTATTGTTTAACAGTGTGATGCTTGTCAATTTTTTGGCTTGTGTTGTTTATCTTGTCTTCTTTTTTAAACAAAAAGAGAAGCTTCGCAAAATTGCCAGGATGATATTGTTCGGAGCAGGGGTGCTGCAGAGTCTCTATATACTCTCACGTTATCTGATTGCGGGGCATACTCCCATTACTTCTCAACATGAAGTTGTTGTCTTTTTTGCCTGGTCAGTGACTTGGGCTTATCTTTCTTTTCGCTGGCGTTATTCAGTAAAGAATTTTGGAACGTTTGTGTCAGTGCTTATATTCTTATTGCTAATCATTGCCGCCTCGGTTTCCCGGGATTTTTATCCACTTCCACCAGCCCTGCAGTCCCTTTGGCTGCCAATTCATGCAGGTTTTGCTGTGATGGCATATGGTTTTCTGGCTCTGGCATTTTGTGGTGCTGTCATGTATCTGTTGCAGGAGCGGGAATTGAAATCCAAGAAGTTTGGATTCTTTTTTAGTCGACTGCCATCACTCGATGCACTCGATCAGTTAAACACTCACTGTTTGACTACAGGATTTACTTTGCTTACCCTCGGTATTATCACTGGATCTGTCTGGGCCAGGCAGGCGTGGGGAACATATTGGCATTGGGACCCCAAGGAAACATGGTCACTTATTACCTGGTTCCTCTATGCAGCCCAGATTCATCAGCGTTTTACCCTCGGATGGCGTGGAAAACGTGCCGCAGTAATGTCCATTGTCGGATTTTGTTCAGTGCTTTTTACTCTGTGGGGTGTGAGTTATCTGCTTGGGGGGATGCATAGTTATGCCCAATGAGACAATCCTGCTCCTTGGAGTGAATCATAAAAACACCCCCCTTGAAGTGCGTGAGAAGCTGGCACTAAGCAGTGGCTATGAAGAGCCTTTACGGGCTCTGGGAAAGATTGACGGTCTGCGGGAGTATTACCTTCTCTCCACCTGTAACCGTGTGGAAATTCTTGTGTCGGCAGATGATGGAGAAAGTGTTGAAAAGAATCTTGCAGAGTTTCTTTTTGGTGATGCTCTTACTCCTGATCAGTACGAAAAATATCTGTATTGTTACCGTAACGAAGAAGCTATCCATCACCTCTTTATGGTAGCAGCCAGTCTTGATTCTATGATTGTGGGCGAATCTCAGATTCTAGGACAGTTGAAGGAAGCGTATCGCTGGTCCTCGGAAAAAAAATGTACCGGTCCTATTCTTAATAAGCTTCTGCACAAATCCTTTTCCGTTGCAAAACGGGTACGCAGTGAAACCCGTATTGGTTCTTCCGCTGTGTCTATAAGTTATGCAGCCATCGAACTTGCCAGGAAAATCTTCGGTTCACTTGATAAAAAACGGGTACTGCTTATCGGAGCTGGAGAAATGGCAGAACTTGCCGCTGAGCATCTGGTGAGTAATGGTGCAAAAGATGTTGTGGTTGCCAATAGAACTCTTGCAAGGGCACTTGATCTTGCCAAACGGTTCAATGGTCGGGCTGTTGGGTTTTTGGAGATTATTGAACAGCTGGAACAGGTCGATATTGTAGTAAGTTCCACAGGAGCCCCGGGAATTATCCTGCATAAAGAGAAAGTGAAACCTCTGATGCGACGTCGCCGCAATAAGCCGCTGTTTTTTATCGATATCGCAGTTCCGAGAGACCTTGATCCCGCCTTGAATGAACTTGATAATGTGTACCTCTATGATATTGATGATCTCAATAATGTGGTGGAGCTGAATAAGGAGGAACGCGATAAAGAGGCAGTCAAAGCCCGCAGAATTGTGGATGAAGAGGCCCTGAAATTTAAGGACTGGCTGGCAGGCCTTACCGTTACACCAACCATTGCAGCTCTTCGTGCTAAAGGAAATCAAATCAGTCAACTGGAGCTTGAACGAACCCTTCCACGCCTGAAAAATTTAACCTCAAAAGAACAGCGGTGTATCGAAATGATGGCTTCTGCCATTGTGTCAAAGCTTCTTCATGATCCTGTTATTTATCTTAAAAGTGAAAGCTGTAAAGACAAGCCGGAGATGAAAGTGGATATTTTTCGCTCTGTCTTTGCTCTGGAGAAGAAGCAGTGACGGAAGAAGAACGTACTAATTTACTTGCAGATGAATGGCTTATTGTTCGTGATTCGGGAGAAATTCCTGAGATTACCTTTCATTCATCAGTGTACTATTTAACCGAAGATGGTGACGGACCCGGATTAATACTTGCTGAAGATGAACTTGTCGGGCTTAAAGACGCTGCAGTGTTACGGTACCATGAAATTATCCTTCGGGATATCAGTCTGGAAAATTTTCATAAAACCATTTACCGCGGTGTGAGAAGAAGCCTTTATAACTGGCATCGTTGTAAGGCTTTCATAGAGAGACAATCTGTTCCGTCCGATGATTTTTACAAGACGGCGGCACTTGCATTATTGTTTTTTCTGGAGCAGGGGGTGGCGGCGGCCGGAAAAGACTTACCTGTGAATTTTATCAAGTGCAGTTTTCTGGAACTGATTGAACTGGCAGGAGAATTTGGAATTACTCTTGATCAGTTACCTTTCGATGTAGCACAGTTTTGTTTGTAATAAAAAAGTAAATTTTGTTAGTTTTAAAAAAAAGGGGGAACATATGCCATATGTAAATATTCGAGTAGCAGGAACACTTTCCAAAGATCAGAAAAGGAATATATGTAAGGGTGTAACCGATGTGATTTCCAAAGAATCCGGGAAACCACCGGAGGCGATTTTGATTTTTATTGATGAAGTTGAACATGAAAATATCGCCAAAGGCGGAACTCTGCTGACTCCCCCCAGGTAAGCCCTATGTCTGACCGGAAACGCCTGGAAGAGCTGCGTCTTCTTCTGACTGAACACTCTCATCTCTACTATGTGCTCGATGATCCACAAATCTCAGACGGTGAATATGATCGTCTGTTTCAGGAGTTGCTGAAAATAGAAGAAGCACATCCCGATTGGGTAACTTCCGACTCTCCCAGCCAGCGTATTGGCGGTGCAGCGCTGGATAAGTTTGAGCAGGTGCAGCATCGCCTGCCCATGCTCAGCCTTGAAAATGCCTTTGATGATCGTGATCTTCACTCCTTTGAGGATCGTCTCCTACGGTTTTTACTCACCGATGTACGACCCGAATATATGACCGAGCCAAAGCTTGATGGTTTGGCCGTGGAACTTGTGTATGAGTATGGTCTATTGGTTCAGGGAAGTACCCGGGGTGATGGCTCAGTTGGTGAGGACATAAGCGCACAGTTGCGAACAGTTACATCTATTCCTCTGCGTCTCAGGAAAACAGATATTCCTCGTCTTGAAGTGCGCGGGGAAGTGTTTATGGATCGAACCGGGCTTACAAAACTCAATCTGCAACGGGCAGAAGATGGAGAACCGCTTTTTGCCAATCCGCGCAATGCTGCGGCTGGTTCTCTGCGTCAGCTTGATCCCAAAATCACTGCAAAGCGTCCTCTGCGTTTTTACGTTTATGGAATAGCAGAACCCGCAGATACCGATTGCAAGACCCAGCAGGAATTGTTGCAATTTTTAGGATCTTTAGGGCTTCCTGTAAATGATCTGCTTAGCTTCTGTCCCGATATTAAAACCGTAATCAAACGGTTTGCAGAGCTTTCCACTCTACGCCATGATCTTGCCTATGAGATCGATGGAATGGTGGTGAAAGTAAACGACTTTGCATTGCAGGGACGTCTTGGCGCCAAGGCGCGTGCTCCGCGTTGGGCCATTGCCTGTAAATTTCCGGCCATCCAGGCAACTACTAAAATTGTAAAGGTGGACTTTCAGGTAGGGCGAACCGGTGCCGTAACCCCGGTTGCTATTTTAGACCCCGTTGATGTTGGCGGTGTTATGGTGAGTCGAGCTAGTCTCCACAATGGTGATGAAATCCTGCGAAAAGATTTGCGAACCGGTGATACGGTTCTTATCCAGCGTGCTGGTGATGTGATTCCTGAGATTGTAAAGGCGGTGCTTGAAAAACGGGATAAAGATGCAGTTCCTATCATCATTCCCAAAAACTGCCCTGTTTGCACCCATTTGTTGGTTAAGCCGGTGGGCGAAGCAGTAACCCGCTGTGTCAATCCCCATTGTCCTGCGCAACGTTTACGTTCAATGGTTCATTTCTGCTCCAAGGCAGGACTTGATATTGAAGGTCTTGGAAAAAAAAGTGTGGAACAACTCTTTGATTTACAACTGATCAAGGATTTACCGGATATTTTTAAGCTTCAAAAAGCGGATCTTGAAGTTCTTGATGGCTGGGGAAAAAAATCTGCCGACAATGCTTTGTCCGGGATTGAGGCCGCAAAGAAACCTGTTTTATCCCATTTTCTTGCAGCTTTGGGAATCCGTTATGTGGGAGAAGTGACTGCAGGATTGCTTGAGAACACTTTTTTAAGCCTTGAAAGACTGCTTACTGTAACCCGTGAGGAACTGCTTGAAGTTGACGGGCTTGGAGAGCAGGCTGCAGGCTCAATCGCTGATTATTTTTCTGATCCTTTAGTTCGGGAGATGATGAATGCATTCCATGATGCTTGCGTTCAGCCGCAGGTATTGGTGCAAAGGGAAGAAAATCTTTTACTGACTGGTGAAGTACTTCTGTTTACCGGAAGCTTGAAAAAATTATCCAGAACAGAGGCAAAAAAACTGGTTAAGGATCACGGTGGTCAGATTGCAAGCGGGATTACTAAAAAATTAACCTGTCTGGTTGTTGGTGAAAAACCGGGATCAAAGCTTAAAAAAGCGCAGGAAAAAGGTATAAGAATTCTCACTGAAGATGAGTTTGTGGTAATGCTGTCCTAAGAGCCTGCAAGGATAACAAGGTCGATATTGCCTTTAGTTTTTTAGTGCGTCGAATTGGAAGTTCGGCAACCGACAGAGGAACAATTCCCACAGAAACTTTGATTTTCCGATACATAAATATAATAACTAACACCAGTGTTGAACGATAAACCGGCACTGTTTTCAGCACCCCCTTGAGGGGTGCTCTTTTCAGTACCCCCTTGAGGGGTATAACGAACTACAATTCCTTTAAAAATATAAATCCCGTTGCCCTTGTTCTATTAGCCTTAATCTCTCCTGAGTTGCTTTGCGCATACTAGCTTTGGGTATTTCTGCTAAATGTTGTCTTATTGTTTCTTCACCCACCGCCTTGGTTTCCGGCGAAGCGTAATCTATCAAGTATTCTTTAAAAGTTAACAACGCATTGGGTTGACAAACATTTTGAATCTCACCGGTTTTAGCCAAAGACATAAATCTGTCACCGGTGCGCCCTTGGCGGTAACAAGCAGTACAGTAGCTAGGCAAATATCCCGACTGGCATATACTGCGCAATATTTCATCAGGGCTGCGATGATCTTCAACTTCAAACTGGGGCTTTTCTTCTTGATCCCCAGCACAAGCACGTCGTTTTTTTTCAGCTTTCTTTTGGTAACCGCCCACCCCAGTACAGGAACCGGCACTGACTTGTGAAACGCCATATTTAATTAATTCATCTCTGAGTTTCGAGTTTTCACGGGTAGACAGTATGATACCGGCGTAAGGTACTGCCAGTCTCAATATAGCAATGATTTTAGAAAAATTTTCATCATTTACTAAATACGGAAATTTATCAATATCTACACCCCAAGCTGGGCACATCCTAGGTACCGAAACGGTGTGTGGACCCACACCAAACTTTTCTTCTAAATGCAAGGCATGATAAATCAAGCCCATCACCTCAAACTTATAGTCATAAAGACCAAATAACGCCCCCACACCTACATCGTCAACACCTGCCGTCATAGCACGATCCATAGCAGTGGTATGCCAGTTATAGTCAGCCTTAGGGCCACTAGGGTGCGTCTTGCGATAAGTTTCCCGGTGGTAAGTTTCTTGAAACAGAATGTAAGTACCGATACCAATTTCTTTCAGTTTAGCATAGTTTTCTACCGTAGTAGCTGCAATATTGACATTTACCCGGCGAATACTACCGTTATCCAATTTAACGTTATAAATAGTGTCAATACATTCTAAAATATACTTAAAGGAACAT
>JAFLJO010000136.1 GCA_022712975.1 Desulfocapsa sp. | reverse complement strand
GCTCGTTGAAGACTACAACGTTGATAGGTCAGGTGTGGAAGTCTGGTAACAGATGGAGCTAACTGATACTAATAAGCCGTGCGGCTTATTCATTTTTTTTGATTAAGACGCTACTGAATACTCTACTATTCGATTATCGATTTTTTGCCGCTAGTTAGTGTGCAGCAAAAGCCAATTCGTTCTGCCGTAGGCAGCAAACTATTCTGGCTTCTGTCCTCTGACTTCTGGCTTCTGTTTTATCGGTGGCAACAGCAAAGAGGATCCACCCGTTCCCATTCCGAACACGGAAGTTAAGCTCTTTTGCGCCGATGGTACTGCATGGGCAACTATGTGGGAGAGTAGGTCACCGCCGATTTCTTTTTTTTTTCTCTTTTATAGAGACAAAAAAGCCTCAATCAGATTATTCTGATTGAGGCTTTTTTTGTGCGTTCTATTATTCCTTGCTATACGATAGATCAGGGTAGTTCCTATACTCGGTGAGAGGGATTCAGATAGTTTCACCTATAAATCCGCATGGACAGCGAGAACTTATTGTTGGACTTTTCTGAAGCACTGATTGTTACATCAGATTTCCATTTACTCTATCACTCCTCAATGTTCTGCTCCTGCAAAGCTCCATCATTTACTAATGGTACAAGCTCTTGCACAGGAGCCCCAAAAGCACCCCGTGCTCTTGGGACAACGGTTCCCGCATCTTCACCAACAAGTTCAGATTGAGAAATAAGCATGGGATCAATGGCATTCATCTCTTTCTCAACCCGCTTAATATTTCCCATGACCTTCTCTGTTATACCAACATCCGGGTATTTTATCAGGATATCTACCAAACGTCGTCGTGACTCTATAAGCAGTTTCTTTTTCGACTCAATATCCGTAGCCTTTTTGAAACGAATAAACAAATCAGCCGCTTTTCTTCTTTCTGCACGTGCAGCAAGAAGTGACAATTCTCTGATTTTACTATCAGCCTTTACAGCATAGTCAGTATCAACCATGGTTGTGAGTATTTCAATAGCTTCATCGTACTCATCTTTATCTATCAGAAGCAAAGCATCATTCCATTGCTGTTGCTGATTCTGTATTTTTTCAATCTTTTTCGTTTCACGGCTCACAGCTTCAGCAAGGATCAGATCATCACTCATTTTTCGAACCTCAATCAGCTTCTCATCACTTAAGATATCCTCTTGGAGCGTTTCCAATTTCAACAGAGCATCCTGAAATCGTTCTTTCTTTGCCATTGAGTCAACTTCAGAAAGGTATATCTGTAACCAGTTATCCGCCTTAGCCAAGGTTGAACTTTTTATAATATCAACATTTGATGAAACTGGAGAATAGGGATAATCTGCAAGAAATTTTTCGGATTGCCCTACAAGCTTATACCCATCACGCTGAGGACTATAGCCAAGATAATTTCGCAGCAAAGAAGAATACGCTTTTAACTCAGGACTACCCGGTTCACTTCTTTCAAGAATTGAACGCTGCAAGATCGCCCAATCCTCTATTTGAGCAAAATCGCTATAGTCCCTGGAAATTTCATGATACTGTTTTTCTGCCCTATCATAACTGCCAGAAGCTGTATACAAATCAGCAAGTATTTTTCTTAAAGATAAAATATCTATGCGCTGATCATCGGAAGCAGACATTAAATCGACAATTTCCTGATAGACCTTGGATGCCTTTTCTTCCTGATGTAAGGACATAAGCGCATTTCCATAAGAGATACGTGTACTTAAACGCACCCTATCCAGTTGCTGTGAAGGGATTTGCTGCCACGTTTGAATCACTTCCTCAAACTCACTACTTTCTGCATAACGTTCAATCAGTGTTTCAATCTGGGGAAGGCCTGCCTGGTCACCACGCTGTTCCCACCCTTCTCCCTTATCGTCACTACTTTTTAATAGTCTACCACAGCTGGATTCAAGAAAAGAAATATCCCTCTGTTTCAATCTCATAATTTCATTACTTGTGATTTCTGCTCCTACATCCATAAAATCCTGTCGCAACAGTTCTTCATGAATTCTGTTATAACCACTTAAAACCTTCTGCAGATCTCTGAAACAACGAACCATCTCCTCAGATGCATCTTCATCAAGATCCATAACAATTGCCTGGTCATCAAGTTCCTTCCAGCGATCAAGCTTTCTTCCATACTCAAAAATCCGATCTTTCACAGTTTGCATATCGGGAAGCACTTGTGTCTCTTGGGGAAAATCGGTTAATTCCCAATCTCTGTTATCATCATACATTCTTGAGGGTCGTGGTTGGATAGTCGATTTAAGCTCAGAGTCTTCTGATGTTTCAAGCCCCGGAGTTAAGGCAACACTGTGACCAGGCGATTCAACCCGTTTTTTATCGTAGGCACAGCCAAAAGAAAGAAGAGTACAACAAAGTGTTACAGTAATGGTAGTGTATCGAATATTCATTTTTTTTTGTAGTTAAGGAAACAGAAAATTCACTTGAATTACAACCTGCCCTAAGCAGGGAGATACATATGTATATCACGGAGAAGTAGAGAATACAACTTAGCGCCTTAGATGATAGTTATAAATCTATTTCACTAAACACCTCCTGCTTCCCCCAGAACGGCTTATAATTCCTTTGCGGTTTAAACCTGCCGCTTTCATAAAGTTTTCCGAAAGTCATAATTGATGCCTTGGATCTGTTTTTTTCATCGACCTTCACAGAAGGCTTCAGTAGTTGTCCACCATATTCTTTATCAACAGCAAGATTTACCTGTCCTAATTCGTTGTGAAGTAAGGTCAGTCCGTCAAACGACAATTCAACAGGATCCAACTTTTCCACATAGTTTTTTTCACACAGTATGGTATTTGCCAATTTCGTCCAAGCTGGAAGTGCCCCGGATGATCCAGTAATACGCGTGCTTTTTCTTCGCATAGCCTTATTATTATCAAAACCAACATAAACACCAACTGAGTATCCATCATCAAGAACCATCCCGGCACCTCCATTTGATACAGCAGGCACATAACCAAAAAATGACGCATTGGTATAATTGTTTGCTGTTCCTGTTTTCCCAAGCATAGGAATCACAAAATCCAGAGATCCGGCATCTTCAAGTTTTTCTGCTGCTGCTGCTGGTAAACGAGTGTTTTTTGCAGCATACCTGCCTGTTCCAAATGTGATGGTGTTTTCAAGAATATGACCAAGAGCCATTCGTGGTTCCGAGGCAAGCAATTCTGTTTTCCTCATCTTTGCACGATACACCACTTCACCATCTACAGTTTCGATTCGATCAAGGATCGTCAATAAATCCCTGTTAACCTCTGACTCTGCTTCTATAAGATTCACACTACCAGTAACAAGAGTTTCATACATCCGTGTTGTTTCCAATAATGTTACAACATTGGAACCAAGTGGAAATGAAAGAACAGGAGCAAGATGACTGCTTATTCCCATTTGAGCTCCAAATTCGATAAGGTACCTAAGCCCTACCAAAACCCGAAAATCATGCACGCCAGCGAGCACATCGAAACTATAGGGGGAGAGAGATGATAAACGTTTATGCTCAAGTTTAACCTGTTTTTGCACAAGCCCAAAAGCCCTTGAAGTCAAAGTGGAGTCCAGTAAAATACTGTTCCAAAATTGTTCCTGTATTTCAGCACGTTCGCCTTCAAGATAGCTTTTCAACCGACTGATATCAATTAAATACATATCTTCTGTAACACTTTTCCTGTCTACAAAAGTATACTTTTCAAGTGACTTATCGTAATAAAGCAGTGATGGCTGAACAGAACGATCATGTTCAAAAAACAAGCCTGGTTCGGCCCTCTCTAAAAAGAACTTAAACTCCTGCAATTGTTGGTGCCTTAAGGCCAGTGAGAGGTAGTTTATCTTTAGAAGACTTTTACGAAAATGCAGCTCTTTTCGTTTTGACTCTTTTAATCCAGTACCAGCAAGTTCAACATCAATATCTCGCTTATATCGGTCAAAATTCAAACCATAATGAAGACTTCTTAATACATCATATTCTCCAACCAGATCTTCAAAAATAAAATCAGTCTCAATATTACGGACAGCATATGTAAAAGCAGCTGCCTGGAGAGTAGAACGATTTAAAACAATACCGTATTTATCTCGTATCCTCGACCGATACGAAGTATAAGGTTCCTCCTTCCCATTTTTTATTCGTGGCACAAGATCCACTTTTGCAGCAACTTCTTTAAATTCAGCAGAAGAGAGGCGGTCAGCTAGATGGTAAAGCAGCCAAACAGACGCCAAATTTTCAGACCGCACCCCCGCCCAGCTCATAGAAACTTGTTTCGTGGTTATTTCATGATCAGGCCGTGGAAAATAGGCTTGCCCCTGAAAAATAAACACATCACGACTGTTGTTCAGTAAATCTGCAGCATTCCAGCCAAGTTGCAGAGCCGCTGCAAACAAATAGGGTTTAAACGCTGAGCCAATGTTTCTTTTTGCGGCTACTGCCCTGTTAAAAAACCTGTTTTCAACACCTCCAGCCATGGCCTTGATCATCCCGTTTTGCAAGATAAGAGCCCCACCCTGTAACAAAGGAAAACGTTCCAAATCAAGAACAACCGTTCCTTCCTCATCTATATTTTTAACACTTACCCAAACACGATCCCCCACTTTCAACTGTTTCAGCAGAAGAGGCAGATCAGTTTTCAGAGGCTCAGTCCAGCGATTCTTTTTCCACTTAACCAAGGCTCTGAGGGTTCGATCAAGACCGCTTTTTTCGATAAGGCCTTCACCTAGTTCTCCACCAAAATCTACTCTGATCAACAATTGGTCAGCATTATTCATGCTCTGTTGAATTTCAATAACCTTCCCAAAAAGAAAAGCTCCTTTTTTAACTTCACGGTCTCCATGGTACTTTGTTTTTAAAATTTCCTGCTGTACTTCATCACGATCATACCCACGAAGCCTGACGTCAAGACGGGAGAGTTCATGCCGAAGTGCATAGAGGGTGTTTTCCTGTAATCCTTTGTCAACACTGGTAATAACACGTAGACCTGCTGTTGCCAGATTGGAGATACCATGTTCCTCCAGTGCCTCTGTCACCTCTTCACTGGCAACGGCCTCTCTTACCATTTCCATCACATAATCAAGTTCATAGCCAACCTTCCCTTCAGTGAAAACCACATCTGTTACAGCAGCCTTCGCATACTCTTTCCCGCTGAGCATTCCCAGACTATTCATCTGTTTTAAAACATATGCCATCCGAATCTTAATTCTTTTCTGTACCTTGGCTTTTGCCTCTTCAGTTTTACGATTAAAAGGATTGTAATAGTTAGGGCGTTTTACACTACCTGCAATAAAGACACTTTCAAGCAGGGATAACTCTCCAACATTTTTATCAAAATAATATCGGGCTGCGATGCCAAGTCCATGTCCATTTCCACGGACATAGAACTGATTGCTATAAAATTCAAAAATTTGTTCTTTAGAATAATGGTGTTCGAGCCGAAGAGCATGTAAGAGCTCTTTCAGCTTTGCCTCGTAAGACCTGCCTGAACGCTTAAATAGATTTTTGGCAGTCTGCTGAGTAAGGGTACTGCCACCTTGAACAATCCGCCCTGCTTCATAATTTTTTATGGCAGCGCGGGTAATGGAGGCAAGGTCAAAACCATGATGTTCAAAAAAACGATTGTCCTCAGAAGCAACAAGGGCATTGACAAAGGTTTCAGGAATCTGTTCCCAGGTAACATATTGTCTGTGGGCATCATCAAAAAACACACCCAATGGAGTGACTCCATCACTATAAAGAACAGGGCTTTCTGTTCCTAAAATGGCCTGAATATTATCGAGTGCTATTTCTTTCCCCGGATGGAGTACAACGAGATGATAAAGCATACCCAAACCCGCTAAGATTATTAGCAATACCAAGGTAAAGAAAAAGAGAAATATTTTTTTCAGCATAGGGGATAACGGAGCAAAACCGACTACAGCTTCTTGGGAAGGATTACCAGTGCTAACACGGTGAAAATAAATGTTTATTAAACATAACAGAACTTATTTTCATTGCAATTTCCAGCTATTTCGAGTTTAAATGACAAATATTTATAAAATTGTACTATGTTCCAGCACATATCTCAAGGAAGCTTTCAGTAAAAAAATCTTTTTAAAATCGATAGCATCATACATACTGATTCTTGAATACTACTCTTAATATTACATATTCTTATGCCGCGATTTTCCTCATACAGTATAAAAACCTTTTGTCTCATAACAGCCACCCTGCTACTATCCTCCTGTGGGAATAAAAACACAACAGTCAACTACTATTTGCCTGACGATTTGATTGCTTCGCCTGTAAGCTCTCTTTCCACGGATCCTGAGTTATTGCTTGTTGAAGCTGACCATGAGCAGTATCTGACGGAAGAACTTGAGATGCTTAGTCGTTCAGGTACCTGGCAGGCACAAGGCGATTCAGCACTCCCTGACCAGGCTCAGGAAACATCATATGATTTCCCCATCGTCATAAATAAACAGGTGAAAGCTTATCTGGATATTTTCCAGTCTAAACAGAAAAGATCCTTTGGCACATGGCTGGAGCGTTCTGGAAAATATATACCAATGTTCCAAAAAGAGTTGCGTGAAGCCGGACTTCCCGAAGATCTTGCCTACCTTGCAATGATTGAAAGTGGCTTTAACCAAAGGGCCTATTCTCGCGCAAAGGCTGTTGGCCTATGGCAGTTCATGAAAGGAACAGGTAAACAGTACAATTTACGAATCGACAGATATGTTGATGAACGTCGCCATGCAGAGAAATCAACTAAAGCTGCTGTTGCCTTTCTCTCTGATTTATATGCAGAATTTGGTGACTGGCATTTGGCAGTGGCTGGCTACAATGCAGGTGCAGGAAAAATCGGAAGAGGTCTGAAGCGATACAAAGTCGATAACTTCTGGAGCCTTGCTCAACATCGTTATCTACACCTTGAAACCAAACGCTATGTTCCAAAACTGATAGCTGCGATCATCATTGCTAAAGATCCAGAGAAATATGGATTCACAAATATTCAGTATGAGGCACCACTTGAGTACGAAACACTTCGGGTTGGTCCAGGACTTAGTCTTGATGCTGTTGCCATAGTCTGTAATACAAACAGTAAAAAAATCAAAAAACTCAATCAGGAATTAAAAACCGGCAGAACCCCACTCAACAAAAGTCATTATGATGTGCAAATACCAATTGGGAAGAAGGAACTTGCCGAGGCTAACCTACCCCGCTTAAACAGCGTTGTCAGTACCGGGTATAAGACACACGTTATCCGTAAGGGTGATACTCTGTCAAAGATATGTAAACGATACAACATTAACAAAACAACACTTCTGAAAATAAATAACCTTAGAAGCAGTAATCTGATCGCAGGTAAGCATTTACGTATTCCATACAGTAGTGCGAGATATCGTCTGCTGGCAAAAGGCTCCCAAGGAACGTTTGCAACTGACGACATCATCCTGCATACAATAAAGCCAGGTGAGACAATTTCTAAAATTGCTGACTCATACAATGTTCCTCCTGAAATGATTGTCACTTGGAACGGGCTGAAAAGCATCCATAAGATCAGGGCCGGACAACAGTTGGCACTCTATATTATTGATAATAGTAAAACCATTGTTCTTGCAAATAGCTCTCAACAAACTGTTCCAAGCCGTATTGTCGCATCTTCCTCGGACAATAATTCATCATTGATTGTACTTGCTGAACAAAAAAAATTCTCCGTAACAAAGACAACTTCTGCCAAAAGCAAAACAACCTGGTATCAGGTTCGTCAGGGAGACACGCTATGGAAAATAGCCAAAAGATTTAATCTTTCCACCAAACAGCTCAAATCTTGGAACAAACTCAAATCCAATCGGATCCATCCTGGAATCAAGTTGAAAATCAGGAATGTTTAATGGTATAAACCATGACTCTCGACAAACAGGTTATAGTCCTGCACTGACCAGTAAACAACATGGTTTTCATTTCATCAAACTTCTCTGTACAGCGTTCTGCATTTCTCAATCCGTATAACTTGCTGATTGTACAAATGACTGAGAACAGACTGTAAGTCCAACATACATATGGCAAATCAATCATTTCCATCATACGATTATCCCTCCGACGTTCACACTCTCAGTCACGAAGGGAAAACTATTCTTCTTATCGGTACAGCCCATATCTCACAAGAATCAATCGATCTTGTGGAGACAGTAATCTCGCAGGAGAAACCTGACTGTGTCTGTATTGAGCTTGACGAAAAACGCTATGCCTCACTAACCCAAAAGAAAAAGTGGCAATCGCTTGACCTTAAACAGATCATTAAAGACAAACAACTCTCCACTTTGATGATTAATCTGCTCATGGCATCATACCAAAAGAGGCTTGGAGGACAGCTTGGCGTGAAACCGGGCGCTGAGCTCTTAGCTGCTGCTAACACTGCCACTGCAAATGATATCCCAATTGCCCTCTGTGATCGTGATGTTCGTATCACTCTTCGCAGGGCTTGGAAATCCACCTCTTTTTTTAAAAAAGGTTATCTTCTTGCCACTATCTTTGCTTCACTCTTTGATTCCACCGAGATTAGTGAAGAGAAGCTTGCTGAAATGAAGCAAAAAGACGTTCTGGCAGACTTAATGGATGAGATGGGTACTGCACTTCCCGATGTAAAAAGAGTTCTCATTGATGAACGGGATATTTATCTATCAGAAAAGATCAAAGAAGCACCAGGAAAACGTCTGGTTGCTGTTGTAGGGGCTGGACATGTGAGTGGGATAAAGACTGTATTTCAGCAGGACCTTAGTACTGGGATGGATATAATCACTGCAATCCCACCTGTTTCAAAAATCTGGAAGACCATTGGCTGGTCAATTCCATTACTGATTATTGGTTCAATTCTCACAATTGGAATACAAAAAGGCATGGATGCTGCCTGGGCAAACCTCCTTTACTGGATACTTGCCAACAGCATACCTACTGCCATTGGCGGCATGCTTGCACTTGCAAATCCCCTCACCATCATTGGTGCATTTTTAGCCGCACCGGTAACAAGTTTGACACCGGTCATCGGTGCCGGATATGTGGCCGCATTTATACAGGTAATGAGAACTCCACCAGTGGTAAAAGAGTTTGAAACTGCTGGTAACGATATGAGGACAGTGAAAGGATGGTGGAAAAACAAACTACTGCGAGTCTTTCTGGTCTTTCTTTTTACAGGATTGGGATCTTCCGTTGGTACCTATGTTGGCGGCTATGAAATCATTAAGAACCTGATTAGTTAATACCTGTACTCCATACACTTATGAGTATCAGGAAACCGAGTATCAGAACCATACCAAGTTATTCTCTTAAAAAAAAAATCAAATTATGACTGAAAAAATATTCGACGAAGAAAAAGTTGCAGGACCTGAACTAAGCTCCAAACAGAAAAAGTTCCTCAAAGGATTGGGACATTCTCTTTCGCCTGTTGTGGCCATTGGAAAAGACGGGCTGGGTGAGAAAATAGTTAAAGCAACAGAACTTGAGCTGAGCCGTCACGAGCTAATCAAAATCAAGGTTGGCAAAAGCAGCCCTGTATCCAAGCAGGAAACTGCTGAACTCCTTGTAACGCAGAGCGAAAGCAGCTTAGTACAGGTTATTGGAAATACCATCCTTCTATTCAAGAAGAATCCAAAGCTTGCAAAGGACAAACAAATCAAGCTCCCTTAAAGAGTTCAATGATACGCCTCCCCTGTTTCTATTTTTTTAATGAAAACAGGTTTGAGGGAATATTTTGTGCCGCAACATGGAGGTGGCAGGGATGTTCGTCCGTTATGATAGAGCTGGCACTTTTCAAAGCCAGCTCTGCCGTGTTGTTTGTCTCACTTAAATGTGCAAGAATCACATATTGTAATCTATCATGAAGGAGTGTTTTAAGAAAAGATGCGGCATCTTCGTTGGCTAGATGTCCCTGAGATGAACGAACCCGCTGCTGGAGTGCAAGAGGATACGGTCCAGTTTTCAACATTTGAGGGTCGTGATTAAATTCAAGGATAAGTGCATCACAGTTGCTTAATCTACTAGCAACAAGTTTTGAAACCGTACCGATATCGGTGCAACAGGCAATTGTCACCGTGGAATCACTGACAAGGAATCCTACCGGATCAAGGGTGTCATGGGAAATCCTGAACGGGCGTATTGCAAGATCTTTAAGTTGTACAAGCTTTCCTGTTTCAAACTCTACACGTTTATATACCTTTCCCAGTTTTGTATCACTTCCCCTATAGGTGCCCTCATTTGCATACACGGGAAGACGACATCGTCTGGAAACTACTCCTGCTCCCCGAATATGATCCCCATGTTCATGGGTAAGAAACAGCCCATCCAAATCGGTCATGTCCCGATTATGGACAGCAAGGCGTTTAGCAATCTCCTTTCCAGAGAATCCGGCATCTATAAGAATGGATGTCGTACCAGATTGGATATAAAGAGAGTTCCCTTTACTGCCGGAACCAAGCACTGAGAAATTCATCTTTTTTATTTTCACAACCCGGTATGGCCAAAACCACCAGCACCACGCCCGGTTTCATCAAGTTCTGTGACCAATTGCAGTTGTGCCTGCACCACAGGAGCAAGAACCAGTTGCGCTATACGATCACCTCGATTCACGACAAATGGTGCATTACTGAGATTTATGAGTGCCACTCGAATCTCACCACGATAATCCGCATCTATGGTTCCAGGACTGTTAATCACAGTGACACCATGCTTCACTGCTAGACCACTTCTTGGCCTTACCTGAATTTCATATCCAGGTGGAATCGCCATTTGTAATCCCGTGGCAAAGAGATGAATTTCTCCAGGATCCAAGCTGTAAGGTTTTTCTATTGCTGCTTCCACATCCATTCCTGCAGCCAGCTCAGACTGATACATTGGCAGGGAAAGATCTTGACTCTTGTCCGGATGCAGCCAACTAATTTTTACGTTCTTTTTTTCCATCAACGCACCTTACAGGAAACTTCATCCAGTAGCCATAAAAACAACTTTTAACCGTTGCCAACCGTGAACCAAAAAGGTAAAAATCAATCTATTCAGTTCAACATTATTCAACATAATTTCTTATCATTTATATGCAATTTATCATTAATAGTGATTTCCATAACTCACGATTAGATACATTTATCCGAAAGACCTATCAGGAGATTCCTATGTCTGGGGTCTTCAAGATGATCCGAAAAGGCAATGTTAAGGTAAATAAAAAAAAGAAAAAACAGGATTACCGATTACAGGAAGGTGATCTTGTGCGAGTCTGGGAAGCCTCAGCGCCAACTCCTGCAAAATCGCTACTTACACTTTCCGCAAATGAAAAGAAATTGATTGAACGTTGTATCGTCTACGAAGATGAAAACATTCTTCTCTGCAACAAGCCCCCTGGCATGGTAATGCATGCAGGAAGTAATCACCTGCATGGATTAACCGAGCTTGTACGCAGCTGCACTCAAAACCCGCACTTCACTTTCGTTCATCGAATAGATAAGATGACGTCTGGCCTTGTAATAGGGTCAAAAAATTTAAGCACAGCAAGAAAACTCTCAAAACTGATTCGAGAACGATCCATTGAGAAACGGTATGTCATGCTGGTTCATGGGAATATTAAAACCAACCACTTTACGTTAGACACATTCTTAAAAACTGAAGGGGATCGCGTACGGGTTCATCCTGATGCAACAGATGGCGCAAAAAAAAGCAGTAGTACCTTTTCAGTCATGCAGCGAGGTCCAAAAAGAACCATGCTTGAAGCTGTCATTCATACCGGTAGGAAACATCAGCTTCGAGTCCAGCTTGCAGAGATTGGACACCCAATTGTTGGCGACATGAAATACGGCAGAATAGAAAATATAAAAGAAACTAAGAGTGAAATGTTTCTCTTTTCACAGTCTCTTGTAATACCATCGCTTACTATTCATGTTACCCTTCCTGTACCTGATGTTTTTTCCTCAAGTATCAGCTTGTAGTAACAGCCAGAACAGAAAAAGGGCTGCCCCAAATGTGGGACAACCCTTTTTACGTCCTGCAACTACAGAAAAAGTATTACAACAACGCTTTACGACTCAAGCGAATACGGCCACGAGAATCAACTTCAAGTACCTTCACTTCAAGCTCTTGTCCTTCCTTAACCACATCACTCACCTTTTCAACACGCTCACTGGCAAGCTCTGAAATATGAACCAGACCATCAGTGCCTGGCAGGATTTCAACAAATGCGCCAAAATCTTTGATAGTTTTAACAACACCTTTATATACTTTACCAACTTCAGCAGTGGCAGTCATCGCTTGAATTTTCTGCAAAAGAGCATCTGCTTTACTTCCATCTTTGGTGAACATTTTCACAAGACCCGAATCATCAACCTCGATGGTTGCATCATAGAAAGCAGACATCTCTTTAATGATCTTTCCACCAGGCCCGATAATATCGCGAATCTTGTCGGTATTGATCTTATGGCTGAAATATTTTGGAGCATGCTGAGCAACATCAGTTCTTGAAGAATCAATGCCTTTAGCCATCTCTCCAAGGATATGAATACGGCCATCTTTTGCCTGTGCAAGAGCACGTTCCATGATGTCGCGATCTACACCATCAATCTTAATATCCATTTGAAGCGCAGTAATACCAGCTTCAGTTCCAACAATTTTAAAATCCATATCACCAAGATGATCCTCATCACCAAGGATATCAGAAAGGATAACAACCTTATCATCTTCCTTGATAAGTCCCATGGCAATACCTGATACAGGAGCCTTAAGAGGCACACCGGCATCCATCATAGCCATACTTCCACCACAAACTGTTGCCATGGAAGAAGACCCGTTGGATTCCATAATATCGGAAACCACACGAATAGAATATGGAAAGTCCTCTTCATCCGGAAGCACTGCTGAAAGACCACGGAGAGCAAGAGCTCCATGTCCAACGTCACGACGCGATGGCCCACGAAGGTAGCGAGCCTCACCAACACAGAAAGGAGGAAAGTTATAATGAACCATGAAACGACGATTTTCTTCGCCCTGCAATGTCTCAACACGTTGGGAATCACGCTGACTTCCCAGGGTGGCAGTTACCAGGGACTGGGTTTCACCACGGGTAAAGAGTGCTGAACCATGGGTCTGAGGGAGATACGTCACCTCACTGCTGATGGGACGAATCTGATCAAAAGCACGACCATCGAGACGAACGGCTTCATCAACAATCTTTGAACGCATGGTTTTCTTTTTATATATTGAAAGCAGGTCGCCGATCTCTTTAGAGTTCTCACCTTCTGGGTCAAGTCCTTCGACAACACTCTTTTTGAGACCATCATAGGCACGAGCACGTTCCATCTTATCAGCGGTGCCGATAACTGTAGCCATTCCTTCAGCTGCAATTTCCTGAACCTTAGCAAGCAACTCTTCATTCACAGGAATAGGCTCAACAACACGTTTTACTTTTCCATTAGAGCTTTGCAGGTCAATTTGCATATCAATGAGAGGTTGTACACTATCAAAAACGAAATAGATTGCGCTAAGCACATCTTCTTCGCTCATGGTATCAACCTTCCCTTCAACCATGGTGACTGCTTGACTGGTGCAGGCAACAATCATATCCATGCTGGAATTCACAAGTTCATCCTTGGTGGGATTTAATACATACTCACCATCAATATACCCAACACGACCACCTGCAATGGGACCTTCAAAGGGAATATCAGAGATGCTCAGTGCACAGGAAGCACCATTTAAGGCTAGAATATCAGGGTCATTCTGCTGATCAGCTGAAAGTACTGTGGCAATGATTTGAGTTTCTGAATAATATCCATCAGCAAACAATGGGCGCAGAGGACGATCTATAATACGACAGGTAAGAACTTCCTGGTCACTGGGACGTCCGATTTCACGACGAAAGTAGTTACCGGGAATGCGGCCAACGGCTGCCATTCTTTCCTGATATTCAATGGTGAGAGGTAGAAAACCAAGCTCTGGTTTGTTTTTCTTTTCAGCTACTGCAGTAACGAGCACAACAGTGCCGCCTGTCTGCATAATAACTGATCCATCAGCCTGTTTAGCTACTTTTCCGGTTTCAAGGGAAATGGTTTTTCCGCCTACTTCAACTTCAACTCTTTTAAACATATTAATTCTCCAGCTGCCTTATTGCAGCGTGGTTGATTTACCAAAAAAAACAGGTGTATCATTGCGGCATAGCGGCAATGATACACCTGTATGGTAAATCGGCACCAGGTTAAGCGCCATATTTACAATTAAAAGATGCCAAATGCATCTCTTAGGAAAAAAACTACTTTCTAATACCAAGTGCCTCAATAAGGCTACGGTATTTACTAAGGTCTTTTTTCTTCAAATAATCGAGAAGACTTCTTCTCTGACCAACAAGCTTCAACAATCCCTGACGAGAGTGATGATCTTTTTTATGGGTCTTGAAATGATCGGTGAGGTACTGGATTCTATCAGTGATAAGTGCAATCTGCACCTCGGAAGATCCGGTATCGTTGGTATGAACTTTAAACTTCTCTATAATCTCATTTTTTTTAACTGCTGATTGTGCCAAGACAAACCTCCTGTTTCTGTTTTTGTTTCTGTAAAACGTTTTTTATTATAGTATTCTATCCAAGTCCCGGGGCGAGGACATTTTAAACATTAATCTATTTGTACCATGTACCACGTCACAAAATTATTGCAACAGATTACACACATCAGTTACAGATAAGACCTTATTCATAAGCATTTCTTTTGCACCTACTTCTGATAAATATTTTCCATCCACACTATCGAGAACATGAAAACATCCACTACGAACTCGTCTCAGAGCCGTAAGGTAGGCACCACATCCCAAAGCCTTACCAATATCAGCTCCTAGTGTCCGAATGTATGTTCCCTTACTACAAACAACCCTTATGGTAAGATAAGGGGAAGAATCGTTTAATTCTATACACTCTCCAGTTCGTTCAAGGGTATAGATGCTCACACCACGTGGTGGCTTCTCTATGGCTATTCCTTTTCTGGCATAGTGGTAGAGTGGCTTACCTTTGTGTTTCAAGGCAGAATAAATGGGAGGAATCTGTAATTGCTCCCCCCTAAAGTTTTCTAAACACGCCTCAACTACTGCTGCGGATAACGAACCAACAGGCCTTGTTGCAGTAACCTCACCTTCTGGGTCCAAGGTGGTTGTTTCAATCCCGAGACGCAGGGTGGCTAGATACTCTTTCTCACCCACCATGATTTGACTGATCATCTTTGTTGCAGGTCGCCCTGCGCAGACAACCAGTAAACCGGTGGCAAAAGGATCAAGGGTACCGGCATGACCGACCTTCTTCATGCCAAGTGCCTTTCGTACTTTACGAACTATATAAAAAGAACTGGAACCTTCGGGTTTATCCACCAGAAAGGTACCAGCTACAAATTCAGTATCCATAAACAATTAAAAAAAGAAAACGGCTCTGGTTCAAGCGATAGCCTGATTCAACGCGTCAAGTACCAGTGCCTGAACGTCTTCAATGGATTTACCGGAAAAGCGAAAACCGGCGGCATTCTTGTGTCCACCACCACCAAAACCTGTAGCGATCTTTGCAACATCAATCTTTCCCTTGGCACGCAAACTCACCGAAACAGTTCCTTTTTTTACTTCCTTAATAAAACCGGCCACCTGCACTGAACTCAATGATCGAGGATAGTTAATGAATCCTTCGACATCATCACTGCTTGCACCACTTCGCTCTAACATATCTTCAGTTACGCTGATCAGACCAATCTGTCCGTCACCATACACAGCAAGTGTAGCAAGCACCTTTTCCATCAAACGCAGACGTGCAAGTGTGTAGTTATCATAGACACTTTCCGCTACTTCATTGGGTTTTACTCCCATTTCTATAAGATCTGCTGCAATTCTAAGTGTCCTTGGGCTGGTACTTTCATAACGAAAGGAACCAGTGTCTGTAACAATGGCCACATATAAACAAAAAGCGGCATCCAGCGATACCTTTGCACCCAGTGCAAGAGCCAATTCATAGACCATTTCACCAGTTGAAGAGCACTCACTTTCAAGCCATAAATGATCGCCAAAATCGCGGTGTCCACGATGGTGATCAATTACGATAAAAGGTTCAATACTCAGTAGTCTGTCTCTGGCCTCTCCCAGACGTTCTGCATCGCCACAATCGAGTGCTATAGCTACAATTTTTCCTTTTTCAGCATTTGCCTGTTCAGCAAATTGTAAGGCTGCATCAAGATCAGTACTGGCAAAAGGTATTGTGGGAAGAAAATCGTACAGGTGGGATACAGGCTCATCAAGATATCGGAAAACTTTTTTCCCCTGGGCCTCAAGAATATCACCCAGTCCGAACAGTGAACCCAAAGCATCACCATCCGGATGGATATGGGTGGCGAGTACAACATGACTGGCATCTTCGATGAGATTAAAAATGGTTTCAGGAATCACCTTCACTCCTGTTTCTTTCCGAAGCAATTTCATCTAAAAGAGATTCCATTTCTCTCACCTTTTCCGCTTTGGCATCATAAATGAATTTTAGTGCTGGTGTGTAACGCAGATTAAGGATTTTGGCAAGATGACTTCGAACAAAACCAGTTGCATTTTTTAAAGCAACTGAAGTCTGTTTGCATACAGTTCCTCCACCAGAGATTGTATAAAAAATACGCGCATTTTTTAAATCATCGGTGACGTCTACTCGGGAAATAAACACATCAGTTAGTTTTTCATCCCGTACCTTCTGCAAAAAAAATAGAGACAACTCCCTTTGAATAACATCTGCCACACGTGAAGAGCGCTTCCGTTCCTGCTTTCCCAGGCCAACGGATTCGATAGTTTCTTTGGGATCCCACATAATTAAATAATGACAATACGTAACATCATGCTACATGTCCGAGTCTTCACTCTCTGTTTTCTTTTCAACTTCTTTCTCATGCGAAGCAATACCAAGAGTTGCTGCAACTTCCTTCATCACAAAGCACTCAAGATTGTCACCAACTTTGATGTCATTGAATTTTTCAATAGACATACCACACTCATAGCCGGACAGAACTTCTTTTGCGTCATCTTTGAAACGTCTCAAAGATTCAATTTTACCGGTATACACAACAACACCATCCCGAAGTACATGAACTGAAGCGTTACGTATGATTTTCCCATCTGTTACAGAACAACCGGCAATGGTTCCAACCTTAGGTGCCTGGAACGTTTCACGAACTTCTGCATTACCTATAACATCTTCTACAGAGTCAGGTGCAAGCATTCCAACCATTGCAGCGGTGATATCATCAAGTGCATGATAAATAACATCATAGGAACGCATATCTACATTTTCTTTAACAGCAAGTTCCTTAACCTTACCCGACGGCCGCACATTAAATCCGATAATAATGGCATCTGATGCGGATGCAAGTAAGACATCGGAATCAGTCATGGTTCCAGTGCCTTCATGAAGAATTTTCACCTTCACTTCATCAGTAGAAAGTTTTTCAGCAGCTTTCCCAAAAGCTTCCAGGGTTCCCTGGACATCAGCACGAAGAACAATCCGCAATTCCTGAACTTCGCCTTCATTCAATTTTTCAAAAAGAGAATCAAGTGAAACTTTGGACCCTGCGGCAAGCTCACCTTCACGAACCTTAAGTGTTCTAGCCTGAGCAACATTCTTAGCCATTTTTTCATTGGTAACCACGACAAATTCATCACCAGCCGATGGAACACCGGTAAGTCCCTGTACCTCAACAGGTATTGAAGGACCAGCACTCTTGATTGGCTTACTCTTGTCATTCAATAGTGCCCGAACTTTTCCGCTGAAGTGCCCGACAACAAAATGATCACCGGCTTGGAGAGTTCCTTCCTGAATAAGAACTGTGGCAACAGGGCCGCGCCCTTTATCAAGTTTTGCCTCTACTACCCGGCCTCTGGCCTTTCGGTGAGGATCAGCCTTTAATTCCAGCATCTCGGCCATAAGCTCAATATTTTCCATGAGCGTATCAATACCGATATTCTTCTTTGCTGAAATTTCTACAAAGATCGTCTGTCCACCCCACTCCTCAGGAGCAAGGTTGAATTCAGCGAGTTCACGCTTCACCCTTTCAGGATCGGAATTATCCTTATCGATCTTATTAACTGCTACAAGAATTGGAACTTCAGCAGCCTGAGCATGACGAATCGCCTCACGAGTCTGATCCATAACACCATCATCGGCAGCAACAACCAGAATTACAAGATCGGTAATTTGGGCACCACGGGAACGCATTTCGGTAAATGCAGCATGACCGGGAGTATCAATAAAAGTTACATCACCGGATTCAGATTTAACGTGATAAGCACCAATATGCTGGGTAATACCACCTGCCTCCCCGTCTGCGACATCGGTTTTCCGTATGGCATCGAGGATGGAGGTTTTACCATGATCAACATGTCCCATAACTGTTATCACAGGAGATCTTGGCATAGCCTCTCCACCGCCTTCATCTTTGTCGAGTTGCTCTACTACGATTTCCTCAGTCATGGCCTGTTCAACATCATATCCAAAGTCAGATGCAACAAGCACGGCTGTATCAACATCAAGTGCCTGATTAACAGTGGCCATAACGCCAAGTCCCATTAATTTTCCGATTATTTCATTGGCCTTAACGCCCATACGGTGTGCCAGATCACCAACACTGATAGTTTCGTAAACCTTGATTTTCTTTTTACTGGCCTTCATTTCAGCAACGGGCTGCAAAGGAGCACTCCTCGCCTTCCCTCTACCCTTTTTACCACGCTTACCGTAGCGATCACCTTCATAGCCAAACTTGGTTACGCGAACATTTTTGCGACCTTTCTTAGCACCTTTCCAACCGCCTTTTCCATCTTTTCTTGAATCACTGTCATCCTTGGTCGCATTATCTTTTCTACCTTTCTTTTTTCCTCGAGCAGGATTAGCAGGCTCAGCTGGTGCTTGTCCCCCAGGTCTTGGAGCAGGTTTTTTTCTTGCTGGTGGTCTTCCAGTTTTTCTCCGTGTCGGTGTAGGCTGTACCTCTTTAGGAAGTACTATTGTTCCGACAACTTTTGCAATTCCAGTTTTGCTGGGAATCTTTCCAGTTTTTTGGGCATCAATTTTAGCTTTTTTTGCAGCCTCTTTCTCTGCAACAGCGGCAGCCTTTTTTGCTTCTGCCTTTGCTATCTCATCCTGTGCAATTAGCTCTTCCACAGAAGGAGCACCTATAGAAGCAGATTCCGGAACGAAAGCAGGAGTGTTTTCTTCTTTTTCTTTTATTATGACCTCTTCTTCTACCTGAGCAGGCGCTTCTTCCTCAATCTCAGCAATGGGCTCAACAGGTTCTGCTCCTACTTCATCGAGAGCCTCAACTTCCTCTTCGACAACTTTCTTAGGACGCCTGCGTATAACAGTTGCCCGACGACGAATTACCGTAGCCCCAGTATCACCATCAATCCTTTTCTCTACCAACTCAGACTTAGATCCCTGGATTACTTCTTTACGGATTTTCAAAGCCGTCTCTTCATCAACCGTTGAGCTGTGACCTTTAATGTCATAACCTAGCCCGATCAGTTTCTCAGCCAGAGCCTTGCCAACCATACCGGCCTCTTTAGCCAAATCATAAATCCTAACCCTACCCATGCCCTGCTCCTGTCTGTCTTTCTCAGTTTCGTGAAGAAACACAAATATAATGGTGTCATAAAAACCATCATATACTAATTCATCAACTATCTTTTATATTTGACGAAATTATCAAATATAGTCTTTGTTCCTTGTACAATACAAAATCAATTCAATTCAATCGAAAAGCCCTTTTCCACCCCTGTTTACGATTTATGAAACAGTGTTTGCATGTTTCATCGCCGCAACAGTATGCCCCTCTTCCAGACATATTTTGCAATATATCCAGTACAACTTTTCCTGATTCATGCTCCCACACATACCGATCCAGTAGATCTTTTACGAAACGCCTGCGGCAAACTATACAGGTTCGAATAGGGTGAACATTCTTATTTTTGTTCATCTCCTGTCGGCTGTTCTGCAGAAATACTTCCCTCAGCACCAGCTACTTCCTTTTCACACTCAAGTTCAACTTCTGTAGAATCCTCATTCACTACCGCTGGCTCAACAGGAGGCTCTGTTGCAACACTCCCATTAACATCATTAGTATCAGTATCAATAACATCATCAGTACCAGTAACATCATCAGCGTCTGTGTCTTCTTTTGCTGAAGAAACAGTTACCACACCTTCTTCAATCAATCTTTTAGCAGTGTCAATAAGTTGCTGCGCCTGTTCTTCATTTATTGAACGCAGAACAATTAGATCATCAACGGTTGCTTCAGCCAGTTTTTCAATGGAAAAAATGGAGCGGGCAAGAAGCTGATCAGCCAAGGGTTCTTCAATTCCATCAACGGCTAACAGCGTCTGGTACCCAGGATTTTCAAGGTTTTCATAACGCTGTTCACTTTTAACATCGATTCGCCAGCCAAGAAGCCTTGAAGCAAGACGAACATTTTGTCCCTGACGACCAATTGCAAGGGACAGTTGATCATTTGGCACAACAACGAGAAGTGTTTTTGCCTCTTCATCTGCCATAACCATTGATACATGGGCCGGTGCCAATGCGTTATACACATATTTGGCCGGATCAGGACTCCACGGAACGATATCAATCCGCTCTCCCTGAAGTTCCTGAACAACATTTTGAACCCTTGAACCCTTCATACCAACACATGCACCAACCGGATCAACATCGGTTTCAAGAGAACTTACAGCTATCTTGGCCCTGAATCCAGGTTCGCGGCTCACTCCCATGATTTCAACAATACCTTCTGCAATTTCAGGAACTTCCATAGCAAACAATTTAGCAAGAAAATCATTGCAAGTACGGGACAAGATCAGTTGAGAATCTCTTGCGTTCTGACGAACATCATCAAGGTATGCACGAATACGATCACCCTGTTTAAAGGAACGTTTTGGAATTTGTTGATCACGCGGCAAAATAGCATCGGTACGACCAAGATTGACAATCATATTCCCACGTTCAAAACGCTGGACAATACCACTTACAATCTCACCTTTTCTATCCTTAAACATCTCAAAAATAACATCTCGCTCTGCATCCTTCATCTTATGGATGATGACCTGTTTGGCTGACTGAGCAGCTATACGCCCCAGATCTTCGATATGTTCCATTTTCTCGCCAAGCTCATCGTCAAGCTGAACTTCAACATCAAGTGCTTTAGCTTCCTCAAGGGAAATCTCTGTCTGCTCATCTTCAACTTCCAGCACAACGGTACGAAATTGAAAGACCTCAACTTCACCAAATTCCTCATTGAAGCGCACTTCAATATCACGCCTGGAACCAAGTTTCTTTTTGGCAGCTGCTTCCACGGCCTCTTCAATGGCATCAATCAGAAGCTTTTTATCAAAACCCCGATCTCTGCAGATTTGATCAATGATACGTTTTAAATCCGATAGCATGTCATTCCCCACAAAAAAACCAATCTATAATTATTGTCTTTTTCGTTTCTCTTAAAAAATGAGATAAAACTCTCTATTGTTTATATTTTGAAAGGTTCCTTACAATGTTAACCTGGCCTTTTTTATCTGATCCATCAAAAAACGATTTATGGTTCCGTCTTCAAAATGTAACTCAAATCCATGTTCATCTGATACACCAATCAAGCCAATGAATACTTTTTGACCTTCAATTGGATGCCTTAATTTAATACGAGCCTTTTTTCCGACAAAGCGTTTAAAGTCTACCATATTACGTAGTGGTCGTTCAAGCCCCGGTGAAGAAACTTCCAAATTAAATGCATGGGGAATCAAGTCCTCAACGTCAAGAAAGAAACTTAACTCACGGCTGACCTTGGTACACTGCTCAAGACCTATTCCGTCAGGCCCATCAAGAAAGAGACGGAGCACCCAACCTTCACCTTCCGGCTTATACTGTATTTCCACCAATTCAAGACCCATGGAGGGAAGAAGACTTTCCACAAATTCATGAACCTTCTCTATAACATAGTCACTCATACCAGCCTGCCTTGTCACCTGTATGCACTGAACATCAGGCATAAAAAAAAGCGGGCATAGCCCACTTCATATCCACCGCCCCCTCGGGATTGGTAGTATGGCATCAAAGAGGAGAAACAAACACAATCTCAATGACACTACTGGAGCGAGCGACGAGGTTTGAACTGCGGCCCCCCAAAGCTTTGGGAAGCTTGTACTCTAGTAACTGAACTACATCCGTATACATCCCGTTCCAGTAGGTCTATAAAACATAAAAATTGCTACATGTCAAGAAATTGCAACTATCTATTACTATACCCCGAAAATTGTGTTAGCCGTAAGATTTTGTTATTGACAGACTCCCAAATTCTTACGTGTGTCAACCATACAATTCTAGCACCGGTGATGAACGGTAAGCCAGTACTCTTTTCAGTACCCCCTTGAAGGGTGTAAGTACCTTATAAATTCTTTACGCTTCCATCACTTGTGGTACTTCTCTCCAGCCTTGATTGTATAAGCTCTATACAACTGTTCGAGAAGAAACAAGCGTATCATATCGTGGGTGAAAGTCATCCGGGAAAAAGAAAGCAGGAGATCCGCCTCTGCAAGTACGTCAGAAGAATGTCCCGTAGAGCCGCCTATAAGAAATGCCGCCTGTTTGCGTCCTTCCTGCTCCCAGCGTGAGATGAGACCTGCAAGCCCTTCCGAACTCACCTGTTTACCACTGGAATCGAGTACCACCTTGAGAGTCGCCGGGGGGAGAGATCCAAGCAAAACACGTCCCTCTTCCTGTCGTTCCTGTTCCTCAGTCCAGCTTTTCTTTCTTTTAACTTTAAAGATGCTTATATTCAGGCTTGTATAATGTTTCAAGCGACCGGAGTATTCTTTAATCCCCTGGTCAATAAATGAATCTTTGGTCTTTCCAAGAAACGGAAGTTCAAGTTTCATGGGTTAACAGTGAATAATGGTCTGTTCATCGATGAGTTCCTGCAGTTTTTGACAAAACGCTTCATAGGGTTTTTTAGTATTGATTCCTGGACAGGACTCACCGATGGTTTTGTAATTATTCTCATCAGACAACATTGATGGATGCAGCGGCCACTGAGCACATCTCCATGGTCGACCCTTATGGACAGTACATCCCTCATCATAAAAAATACAACTCCCGTCAACTATTTTCATCTGTACAACATTGCCAGTCACTCGCCAGTATTTCTTTTTTACCTCTTCAACGGAAAGTCCAAGAGCCTCAACCATTCGTTTCTGATCTTTTTCATCAAGTGAGACTGTTGTTTCACCATGGCAGCAATAGCCGCACTGAGTACACGAAAATATATCTTTTATATCTGTCATTTTTTGTTTTAATTGTTTTTTTACTGAGATTTAAGCCCTCAAGCATTTCCGATATAATCCTGATAAGTGGAAATATCTATCCCATAAAGAGCCGCAGCCCGTTTCCATTTCTCATCATCAGGAACATCAAAAATAATTGAATCCTCGGCAGGGATGGTGAGCCACCCCTGAGATACCAGTTCCTGTTCAAGTTGCCCAGCCCCCCACCCTGCATAGCCTATTGCAAAAATAAACTTTTCAGGCCCGCATCCACAGGAAATATCTTCAAGAACTTTTGTGTCTCTGGACAGGTATACAGTAGAACTGACCTCAATGTGATAATCGGTAGCATAATCAGATTGATAGAGAATAAAGGCAGAATTTGGTTCCACTGGCCCTCCCGTATGAATAGGAGCAATTAAATTTTTAGGAACCGGCAGGCCATTGGTAATAAGTACTTCCTCTAAGGAGAGTTGTGGGTTTGGCTTGTTGATTGCTATGCCAATCGCTCCTTCATGGCTATGAGAACAGATATAAATCACCTGCTCTGCAAAGCGCGGATCAGGCATCTGTAATGTGGATAATAAAAATGATCCTATCAGTGAATCAATTATCGGTTTTTTAAAATGTTCCATTGAGTTATACCTTTTGTGCAGAGCAAAACAGCGTGAAGGACTTTCACCAACCATTTTTTCTATCTTAAGAGACTCTCCCACACTAACAGATCTATTTGATTATGGTCAAGAGGTGTTCAATCATTTGTAGTGAGTTATTCTTTTCTGCTATATATTTCTTTTCAGTTCCATTTTGCCCTATGTTTTACGGTCAGGATTTGCTATTCTGAAAATAAGTAAGCACCTGTCAATGGTATCTTAAGCTTAGGGGTTATCCATGGAAATAAAAGAACAAATCGACCGTCTCCTCCGTGCAGAACATTACGATCCTTTTCAAGTTCTGGGAGTACATTTCGCAGATAAAGAAAAGCACTCTGCTGCAACCATCCGCTGTTTCCAACCAAGTGCCAGATCAGTAACACTTCTTGTCGATGATCAGGAAATCCATATGAAAAGGGTGCATGACGAAGGCATATTTGAAGTATGCGTTGATCGTGAAAAAATCAATGATTCTGACCTTGATCCCTACACTTACCAGTACAAAATCATTTACAATGATGGTGTTGAGCGGACGATTAATGATCCATACAGATTTATGCCCATTTTAAGTGAAGAGGACAGGTTCCTCTTTAATTTTGGCACCAACTATGAACTGTATAACCATATTGGCGCCCACCCAGGTATGTATTCACAAATTCAAGGTACGATTTTTCGTGTCTGGGCACCATCTGCCACCCGAGTTTCAGTGATTGGAAACTTTAACAGCTGGGATGGAAGAGTAAATCCCATGAGAAGTCTTGGAAACTCTGGTATATGGGAACTTTTTTTTCCGGGAATTGGCGAAAATGAAATTTACAAGTTTGAAATACGTACTACTCAGGGTGAAATCCTTGAAAAATCTGACCCCTTTCAATTTTTTGGAGAATTTCGGCCTAAGACTGCCTCTATAGTTCGCTATCTCGACCACTATCAATGGAAAGATCAGGATTGGCAGGAATCTAAAAAGAGCACAAATCCTTACGATAGTGCCATGTCCATTTATGAAGTACATCCCGGATCATGGCAACGCGACCCTAAGAACCCGGAGCGCTTTCTCACTTTTAAGGAACTCGCAGACAAACTTATCCCCTATGTGAAGAAGCTGGGATTCACCCATATTGAGATTATGCCAGTCATGGAACATCCACTGGATGAATCATGGGGATACCAGATAACCGGGCCATTCAGTATGACCAGCAGGTACGGAATCCCTGAAGACTTTATGTTTTTCGTGGATAGCTGTCACGCAGAAGGTATTGGTGTTATTCTTGATTGGGTTCCCGCTCATTTCCCTAAAGACGCACATAGCCTCGCTCGATTTGACGGCACAGCACTCTATGAACATGAAGACCCAAGAAAAGGTGCCCATCCCGAATGGGGCACCTTTATTTACAATTATGGCCGTAAAGAAGTGAGTAATTTTCTTATTGCCAATGCTCTATTCTGGATTGACAAGTACCATATAGACGGATTACGGGTTGATGCTGTGGCCTCCATGCTTTATCTCGATTACTCAAGAAAGGATGGCGAATGGTTACCAAATAATTATGGTGGAAGAGAAAATCTTGAAGCCATAGAATTTATCAAACATCTCAACTCAATTGTGTATGATCGTCACCCGGGCACACTGATGATTGCAGAAGAATCCACAAGTTTTTACGGAGTCTCAAAGCCTGCCGACGAAGGCGGTCTTGGCTTCGGCTTTAAATGGAATATGGGCTGGATGAATGATATTCTCGATTATTTTGAAAAAGACCCGATTTACAGAAGGTTCCATCATAACAGCCTCACGTTTTCTATTATGTATGCTTTTTCCGAAAATTTTATCCTGCCGCTGTCACACGATGAAGTTGTACACGGGAAAAAATCGCTACTTGATAAAATGCCAGGAGATCTTTGGCAGAAATTTGCCAATCTCAGGCTCCTTTTTCTCTGCATGTGGATGCATCCCGGAAAAAAACTTTTATTTATGGGCAATGAGTTTGGTCAGTGGAGTGAATGGAACTGCAAGCACAGCTTGGATTTTCATCTTTTGCACGAAAATGATTTACATAAAGAGATGCTGACATTTTTCGAAAAGCTGAACACATTATACAAAAATAATGCGAGCCTGTGGGAGCAGGATTTCAGCCAGGAGGGATTTCAGTGGATGGATCTTGAGGATCGGGAAAATTCTATTATCTCTTATACCCGCTATGCAAAAAACCGTGACGATCACCTGGTGTGCTTATTAAACTTTACTCCCCAGACCTTTTACGGATATAAAATGGGATTGCCAACAGGATCAAATTACGAACAGATATTCTGTTCAGATCAGAGTCGGTTTGGCGGAACCGATGCTGCAAACAAAACCATATACAAGTCCATTGCAGAACCTTATGCACAGGCACAATTCCATGCAAAGGTAACAGTTCCACCACTTGCGGGTATAGTCTTAAAACCTTGTTAACTGATCAATACACATAACTACTCACAGAACACAGTAAAACCTTTATATTGCCACCAATCATCTATCCCTAAAACACTCTACAAGGGAATCTCCACTGTCACGGAGGTTCCCTTTTTGATTTCAGATTCAATGCTTATAACTCCGTCATGCTCTTCAACAATCTTGGCAGACATTGCCATGCCTAGACCTGTACCTTCCGGTTTCGTTGTAAAGTAAGGATCGAAAACCCGGCTCAGATTATCCGGGTCAATTCCACTTCCCGTATCTGACACAATCACCTTGATACTTTCATCAGTTTTAGCTGTGCGCACAATTAAGGTTCCTCCAAATTCCATTGCCTGAATTCCATTCAAAAACAGGTTCAAAAATACCTGATTCAGCCTATCTTCATCCGCTTGAATCATTGGCAACACTTCCGGAAAATCAGTAACCATCCGTACTCCAGCAGCTTCTGCATCAATACAGAGTAATGAAACTCCCTTATTCAGTATCTTATGTAAATCGACATCTACTTTCTGCAATTTCTGGGGTCTTGCATAATCAAGCAATTCAGAGATACTTCGATTGAGCCGCTCCACTTCCTGAACCAGTATTTCTGCTGTTTTCTTATCATGGTTTTCACCTGAAAATTTTGACTGCAGAACAAGTGCCAAGCCCTTAATTGAGCTTAATGGATTCCTGAGTTCATGAGCAACGCCGGCTGCCATCTTACCAAGGGCTGCCAAACGTTCACTTCTTCTCAAATCTTTCTCAAGCTTTTTCACCTGACTGAGATCCTGCATCATCAGGAGTGTCCCTACGAAGGTATCATCACTATCTATGATGGCAAGACGACTGAGCTGCACGGTATGACTTATTCCTGAATCACTGCTTAATTGAATTTCCTTTTGATACAGTTCCTTTTGCGGTGTCCCGGGAGTTTTAAATGCGGCATGAATATCTGGAATATTATTAAAAACAGTCGGGTCACCGCCCAGAGCTGTTTTCTCACTTATACCGGTTAATTCCTGAGAAAATCTGTTGTATAAAATTATTCCACCATTGATATCCGTTGCAATCAGTCCAACCGGCAGAGACGAAATCAGGATATCCCGAAATGCTTCGACCCTTCTAAGCCTGCTCTGTGACCCTTTTAAACCCTGAAGAGTTAAGATAGAGAGCCATACTCCAAAGCCCACCAGCAAGAGAACAATGGATAAAATGATAATCTCAAGCTTTTGTCTCTGGAGCCTCTTATTATATTGTTTCATATCAAGTTCAACAAGAATTACATATTTTTCCTTATTTAAGGCTTCTATTTTTTGGCGCCACTGGGGACTGGCAAGATGATGTTGCGTCATCATGTGTCCATTTTCTCCACGAGCAATAAGAGCTGGCGGAACCTGTCTCAATTGTTTTAGGAATCTGTTTCCAATTGGTGGAAAAAAAGCTGCTACCTGAAAAACAGCTTGTTTTTGTTCTTTGCTGATACGGAAGTTAAAGGTTCTGGTATCGGTTGTATCTTCATCCAGCGCAGCGAAAAACTCCTGGGTTTGTTTTGAGACATGTTTTTCACCTGCTTCCGGCAGAGAGTCAGCAAGTATATCTCCTTTGCTGTTAACAAGAGCTACAATCTTTACTCCCGGGTGCTCTGAGACATGTTCAAGAACATACTGAACATTTCCTGGCCACAGATCATTAAGATCTTTCCCGCCACGCAGGCCGGAAAAAATAGAACTTCTGGCACTCGATGCAACAAAGCGGATCAGGGTAATCCCTTTTTCGAGCAAAATATCTGTAATCAGTGCCTTATCCCGCCTGTAATTATTCATTGCAAAAACTGTTATAATAATAGCAAGTAAGCTAAAAGCAGTAGCCAGTACCCAAGGAGAAACTCTGGCCAGATACTGTCTTCTTATAATTTTCATAAATCGTTCTGCGGAGGAGTGACAATCTTTTCAAAAATCACTTTGGTGATCATATACGTTGGCTTGATACCATCATATCCAAGGGAACCTGAAGCCAGCGTTTCCCCTTTATGCAAAGGATTATCAGAGGCATAATAGGCATACCGGGTTTTTATATCACGGGGTACATGTCCCTGGATTATAGCCGCACTGATCGCACGCTGATAGTGTCCACCCTCCATTTCAAGCCCAACTGCCTTCCAGTTTGACGTATGAAATCTGGCAAGTACATCACGATTTTGTAGAGATGTTCCAAGTACGGTGACAATTGGCCCGACATATATTGGGTACCCATCTTCAAAGTCGCTCACAGCAAGGTCATTATCGACAATATAATTATTTGGAGTACCTTCCATAACATGGGCAGTGGCCAGCATGATATCACCTTTATTGCCGGGGAGTGTTCCTGCCTTTCCCATGATATTTATAGATTTTATCGCGAATGTAACCGGTTGAGATTCCAAATGACCTGGCCAGAGTAATTCATCAAGTATATCAAAGGCCTGAGCACCAAAAGCATAGTCGATAACAACGATGACCGGTTTCTCTTTTTCAATATATTGAAAATCACAATGAATAGACGGATGCAGATTATCTTTGTTATTTTTGGAAGTGTCAAAAATCATGACATCAATACCTGATTCAGAAGTGTCGCGTAAATAGCTAAAGCCAAATGATGAAGCAAAATGGCTTATCTTATCATCAAAATTACGAAGTTTTCCTATCATATCATATAGATCATTTGGAACCGTTTTTCCCTGATCCTTTAAAAATCCTGCACCATAACAAATATTCTTCATTGAATGCATGTTAGCACTCAGAACATGGATCGGCCTCTCTTGCAGTCCAAGATCATGCAGATATCGTTTAACATTATTTGCCCAGAGAGTAGCATACTTATGACGCCCAATCATTTCCTGCAAAGAAGGTGTAAAATAAATAGTCAGCAGTGAATCCTTTGATTTTGATTCTTCTATTATACGTTGTCCCATCTCATAGATGATTGCAAAAAGACTATTATTATGATTCCCGTTTTTCTTATGATGTACGTCAAAGCTTTCGAAACTTTCACGAGCTTCCCGGTATGTTCTTCCTAAAATGATTGAAAGGTTCCAGATAGCCTGATCCAATGCTGAACCTTCAAGGGGGGTGTCATTCTGATTGATCCTTTCGAGATCGTGCCATTCTGAGGAGGTACCCGCTTCTTTATGACATATTTGCCTGTGAATTTTCTGAGATTCAATATTTAAGAAAGTAATATGGGTCACTATATCGTATATTTCTGTGAGGCCGCGGGTAATGACAAAACAAATTTCTTTGTCCGATACAATGTAGGAATGTCTACGTCGTTTCAGGGGGGTTATTTTTTCAAAGGAGGTGTCATGAAAATCTTCATCGGCCGTAAGAATAATACGATTACATTTTTCAATGCCCCGAGGCATACGATCCATAACATATTTAAGCCCCTGAAGTTCAACAATCCGATGGTCACTCATTGAACCGTAAATTTCAGGCTCAAACTGTTGTAATGATTCTGAAAGTTTCTCGCCCGACCTTCCTGACGGTTTATAAAATCCGCGTAAAATCAATGCGTCTGCAATGGTTTTAAAGGTTCCTATTGCAAGACGAGCACGTTGTGATTTTGAAAGTTCTTCCATATCAGGCTCCTGTCAAAATATGATTAAGACACTGGGAATAATGCATCCCTAAGACTATTACATGTAGAATAGCGTATAACAATCTGACATTCCAATAATACTTTTCCAACTCTCCAAAAAAAACAAAAAAAAAGAGGGTAAACCAAATTTTGGTTTACCCTCTTCTCAATCAAGAGACAAATAAATGTCTTAGATCATATTTTGCTCACGTTGGCTGCAGCAGGACCTTTAGGACCTTCGGTGATTTCAAACTGAACTCGATCACCTTCGTTCAAGGTTTTAAAACCATCACTTACAATAGCAGAGTAGTGTACAAATACATCTTTTCCACCTTCCTGCTCGAGAAAACCAAACCCTTTAGCCTCATTAAACCATTTCACTGTGCCTTCTAACATAATAACCTTGTCCTTAGTACTGATCAACTACGTGATCGTGCTTTTTTTGTTGTACAGATAACATTTTATCCGAAACACCGGAAAAAATAACTCGTTTAATTGATTCTGAGCCGTAAATTCATCACCTATACAGTTCATACGTTTACTCACTGTACATGATGACTTTTAAAATTACCATACATATTATGGTCAATTTGCAATTATTTTATGTCAAATAAAAACCAATAATGCTACAACCTTTTTATATCAGCACTTTCAGAGCTTTTACGCTAAAATAAAAAAATCTTTTTTTTATTTTAGATATTATGGTTGTGAGTTAATAAAAGACCTGCCATCCTTGCAACGTGGATTAAGATGAAGCAAAAATCCCACCCAAGAGCCATAACCAAGGAGGCAGGCCATGAAAACAATAAAGTATATCGGTTTGGATGTACAT
>JAFLJO010000173.1 GCA_022712975.1 Desulfocapsa sp. | reverse complement strand
TGAATTTGTTTTTCTGATCTGTTGTTATTTTCCAAAGCTACACACCGGATATTGACAATGTTTACAGTTTCGGCAAAGACCGCCATGTCCCATTCTGGCAAATTCTTCCCGACCAATTGGTTCGCGGGTAAGAATCAGCGGCAGGATTAAATCAAATATTGTGATGCTATGAAACATTCCACAGGCAGGCAGGCCGAGTACCGGGACATCTCCGATTTGGCCACTTAAAAACATGGCACCGGGAAGCACTGGAGTTCCGTAATAGCAGTCAGTAGCTCCTGCTTTCTCAATGCCCATTCGTGTAACATCATCTGGGTCAACCGACATGCCACCGGATGTAATAATAAGATCTGCTCCTGCATCTATGGCATTGGTAATTGCTTCACTAATGGTATCAATATCATCTGGGGTAAATGTAACGGAAATCACCTCGGAACCAAGTTTATCAAGTTTATCCCGTAAAACATTCTCAAACTTATCTTCGATTCTTCCATGAAAGATTTCATTGCCGGTTATAATGAGGCCGGCTCTTGCCTTGCGTAATTCCTTTACTTCAAGAACAGGGCTTGAGGCGGTAGCAATCTGAGCAGCCTTTAAAACAATGGATCGATCAGAGACCAGAGGAATAAGACGGGTGGCCGCTATATTTTCACCTTTTTTGACGGGTGTGTTGTTCTGTAGGGTGGCGCACATTACTTCGCCCAGTAAATTAAATTGATAGAGCGCTTCCTCGTTTATTTTGAGAAGTCCATCACGTTCTGCAAGAATGGCAATTTTCCCTTCAACGGGTTCGGATGAGAGCATGCAGCCAGAACCGGAAAGGGCAGAAGCCAGTATTTGAGCCGCCTCATTTTCGTGTATTTCGCCCTGCCCGAGTTTTAGGACGTAAATATGTTCTTTTCCAAGACGTTTCAAATGTTCCACGTCTTCAATACGTATAACATGACCCTTTTTAAAGGCTCTACCTTTAAATTCATCTTTGATAATTTCGGTAATATCGTGAGGTAGTACCATTCCCACGGCTTCATCAACTGGAACTGTTTTTTTCATTGTGTTGTTTGTCTGGGGCTGTTGCAAATAAATAATTCTACACCCCCCGATTAATGTCAGGCCAGAGCATGGTATGTAGCTGGAGTTGTAGGCGAACATTCAATCCATCTTCCATGATCCAATCTGCTAAAGTATCTGCCGCCAGCCCTTTTTGTACTGGAGAAAAAAGAATCGGGAGTCTGTTTATCAATTTGTTTTTATGGATAAAATCCTTTGCATATAAATAATCTGCTCGCGTCGAAAGAACAAATTTAAGTTCACATGAATTTGGAGTTTTATCAATTCGATCTATTATCAACCGGATATTATCAGGATGAAAACTGTCCTTTGATCCACTGTCAGGACATTTCACATCAAGAATTACAATGACTTCAGGCGAAACGTTCTCAATGGAAAACGAGCCGTTACTTTCAAGAAGGACAGTTTTTTTTCGGCGGATAAGTTTTGAGAGCAGTTCCAGGCAACTTTCCTGAAATAGCGGTTCACCACCTGTAACTTCTACCAGATCACAGGGATATTGTTCAATGGTATCAAGAACAGTATCTATATTCTCTGTTTCTCCTTCCTGCCAGGTATAGTCAGCATCACAATATGTACATCTTAGATTGCATCCACTCAAGCGAATAAAGACACAGGGGAAACCAGCATAGCTTGATTCCCCCTGTATGGAATAGAATATTTCTGAGATGTTGAGTTTATTGTTCATCCGGCCCATAGTAGATCAATCCAGATGTGTCCGTTTCCCTTACTTCAACGCAATGAAGTTTGTAACGATCATGTTGCAGATTTGGTTGCAGTATTTCAAAAAGATGTGCTGCAATATGTTCAGACGATGGGTTTCGCTTCTGAAAAGGTGGAAGTTCGTTGAGATCATGGTGGTCAAGATCATCAACAGCCACATTAACAATCTTTTTTAAGAGTTTAAAGTCAATGCCCATACCAAGCTCATCAACCTTACTGGCCCGTACTGTCACCTTGACTTTCCAGTTGTGGCCGTGAGGTCTTTCACAGCTCCCGGGATAGTTGCGCAGGTGGTGGGCACCAGCAAAATCTGTTTTTATAAAAATATCGTACATATTGAGTTCTCCTGTACTGTTTTTTTTGTTTTAAAAAAAGTGGAACAAAATAGCTGTAAACCTTGAAAGTACACAAGGTAAAGTGTTACTGTTTTACGTTCGAATCAATTTTGGTAGAGTCAAAAAAAACTCATAACATAACATTGTAGCAAAAAAGGAGTTATCCCGCATGGCCTTTATCGCACCCTTTAAGGGCGTATATTTTAATATTGAAAAAGTAGGCAGCCTTGACGATGTTGTCACGCCTCCATATGACGTAATCAGCGAAAATGCTGTGAAATCCTATGCAGCAAAAAATCCTTATTCCATGATCCGGCTGGATATTACTAAAAATCCGGGTGGCACTGTTTGCGATGATGCCAGGTATCAGGATGTAGCCGATCTTTTTCAGGAATGGCAGGATCTTGATGTGTTAAGACGCGACACACAACCCGCTCTTTATCTGTACACAGTCCAGTATAAGCATCCAAGCGGCAAAATGCTCACAAGAAAAGGAATAGTTTCACAAGTTGGACTTTCCGAGTTTGGTGAAGGGGTGGTAAAACCCCATGAAGAAATATTTGAATCCGTTATCAGTGATAGACTGCGCCTGCTTGATACAACAAAGGCACAGTTCAGTCAGATCTTTTCTCTCTACTCTGATAAAGAAAATAAGGTTTTGACTCTGATGGATGGTGCAAAAGAACAAACTCCCATGGGAAGTATCACTGACGAGGATGGTTGTATTCATTCCCTGCATCGTGTTACCGATGGCGCTGTTATCATGAAGGTACAGGACTTTTTTATGGATAAGTCTTTATACATTGCCGACGGTCACCATCGTTACACCACTGCTCTTCAATATAGACGTCTGCAAAGGGAACGAAACAGCAACTTTTCTGATAAAGATCCGGCAAACCATATCATGATGTATCTTTGTCCTATGGAAGATCCCGGTCTTTCTGTACTTCCCACCCATCGTCTTTTAAATTGGCCTGGAGAGTTATCCTTTGATGATCTGTGTACACGCCTTGCACCATGGTTTGAACTTGAAGAAATAAAAGGTGGTGCAAGAGAAGTACTGTTATGCGGGGTCTTTTCCAGAATGGAAGAGGAAGGGAAGCAGGTCGGTAAGACCGCCAAAACATTTGGTGTCTACCATCCCGGTGAAGATCGCTGCCTGTTGCTTATCGTGAAAAAGGATTCAGACAAGCTCCTGAGTGGCAAACCAGAACAGTTGCAGGAGCTTGATGTGGTTGTGCTCTCTGATGTAATTATAGAGGGAGCTCTTGAACTGGATCATAAGCGTTGTGAAGCTGACAATTTGATACACTATTTCAGCGACCCCGACGAGGCAATGGATGTTGCTGTCAAAACATGTCTTGAAAATAGATCCGAAACATCAACAGCACCCAAAACTCCTCTTCTTTTCGTGATGAATTCCACACGGGTAAAACAGGTAAAACAGGTAGCTGATGAAGGGTTGATAATGCCCCATAAATCCACATATTTTTATCCAAAAATTATGACGGGGCTTCTTTTCAATAAACTGACTGAAGGCGAAGACGTTCAACGGCTTGACTGAGGCGGCGCAAACCAGAGACACCCTTTTTGCTGGGGCACTCCATTGCCTTCAGTACCGGGATGGGTATCGGTTCTCCATAGATCCCGTGCTTCTTGCTCACTTTGTTCGTCTGAATACACATGAGCACATTCTGGATCTTGGGGCAGGATGTGGTGTTATTGGATTGATTCTTCTTTATCGCGCCAGTAATTCTATTGCATCTCTTACAGCCTTTGAACTTCAGGAAAGACTTGCCGGGCTTGCACGAGAAAATATTGTCCTCAATCAGTTTCAGAACAAGATGGAGGTCGTAGAAGGAGATCTGCGAAACATCAAGCAGTTCCTCAATCCGGAATCATTTTCCACGATACTATGCAACCCGCCTTTTTATACCCCTGGCAGTGGCAGGCAATCCAAAAATAAAGAAGCTGAGATTGCAAGGCATCAGGTTAACTGTTCTTTACCGGAAGTCGTTTCGGCAGCTGCTGTTGCCGTGAGGAACAGAGGGAAAGTGCTTATGGTTTATCCCGCAAATGGCCTTGCCACCTTACTACTGCTACTTGAGCAGCAGCGTCTCAGAGTGAAAAGAATGCAGCTGGTTTATTCCTATCCCGGCTCTTCAACAGGTGCGCGTCTGGTGCTGGTTGAAGCTGTTAAAAATGGTGGGGAAGGAGTGGACATAATGGAACCTTTTTATATTTACGATAAGAAAGATGGCGCTTATACTAAAGGTATGCAGCAGTTCTATAACCCGAATTAAACGAAAAGGGACGAAATACTAATGCTTGCAAAGGTTCATAGCGGTGCAGTGCTTGGGGTTGATGGTCTGTCAGTGATGGTTGAAGTGGATCTTGCCCTCGGTTTGCCCATGTTCACGACTGTCGGATTACCGGATGGAAGTGTCCGGGAAAGTAAAGAACGTGTAAAGGCTGCGATAAAGAACTGCGGCTATGATTTTCCTCCCAAACGAATAACGGTAAACCTGGCTCCTGCTGACATAAAAAAGGGAGGTGCCGGGTTTGATCTTCCCATTGCACTTGGTATTCTTGCAGCATCCGAACTCTTTTCAACGGATTTATTAAAACAGTATGCCGTTCTCGGTGAACTTTCGCTTGATGGTGAGCTGCGTCATGTCCCAGGTGTACTGCCCATAGCCTTAAAGGTAAAACAGGAAGGTTTAAAAGGTATTCTTGTTCCAGAGGCAAACAAACTGGAGGCAGCAGTTGTAAAAGGAATAGATGTAATTGCCGTAAACAGCTTGCATCAAGCCGTGGAGTTTCTAGCAGGAAAATTACAACTTGACCCTGTAATTCTTGACCAGGACGATCTCCTTGCCAACAGTATTGCCTATGATGTCGATTTTCAGGAAGTTAAAGGTCAGGAGCATGTGAAACGAGCTTTTGAAATTGCAGCATGCGGCGGGCATAATGTTGCTCTGAAGGGAACGCCGGGTTCTGGAAAGACCATGCTTGCAAGAAGGCTTATCACTATTTTGCCTGGGATGAATTTCGATGAAGCTCTTGAAACCACCAAAATTTATTCCATTGTAGGAAAGCTTACAACAGATGCACCACTGGTTTCCACGAGACCTTTTCGTGCGCCTCATCATACCATATCCGATGCCGGACTTATTGGTGGCGGACAAATTCCGCGCCCAGGGGAAGTCTCTCTTGCCCATAACGGCGTTCTTTTTCTGGATGAACTTCCCGAATTTAAAAAACATGTTTTAGAAGTATTGCGTCAACCTCTGGAAGCAGGAGATGTCTCCATTGCCCGTGCTCATCAAACGCTACTGTTTCCTGCTCGTTTTGTTCTTGTTGTCGCCTCAAACCCGTGTCCTTGTGGGTATTATGGTGATAAGATAAGAGAGTGCCAATGCACACCGCAACAGATTCAACGGTATAACAGCAAAGTATCTGGACCACTTCTTGATCGTATTGACCTCCACCTTGAAGTCGCAGCAGTTCCTTTTAAAGAAATCAGTGATGAGCGTCAGGGGGAACCGTCCAGTAAGATCAAAAAACGTGTGGATGCGTGCAGGAGAATTCAGGAAACTCGTTATCAAAACAACAAAAATATCCACTGCAACGCTCAAATGGGTCCTAGAGAAATTGAGAAATATTGTTCGCTTGCTCCGCCAGCCATTCGTTTACTTGAAAAGAGCGTTGAAAAGCTTGGTCTTTCAGCACGGGGCTACCATCGGATTTTAAAAATTGCGAGAACCATCGCAGATATGGATAATAAAAAAGAACTGGAGATTTCACATGTGGCAGAGGCTGTACAGTATCGAAGAAATGGGTGAGCAAAATTCATTTTTCAATTACGGTGAGACAAGGTTCTGACACATGGTTTTGCTCAATAGAATTGCTTCCCAACTCTTCTTTGCTGTTCTCTGCTACGTATAGATGTGTAGTAAGCGTTCACCAGCACCCCATCTTCACACGATCAGGATGACTCACATAGACTACTAATAGTTCGCCAGCCTGCTTGTGCAAATATGAGGCACGGAGTCTACGCTTACCTGGTGAATGCTTACGAAACCAAGTTTACTGTCAATCAACATTTGTGGTGAACTGTTACAATATGTGAAAATATACTGTTTTGGAGATAATTCTCATCATCTTGTAATAGCGACAATAACTACCTAATGTCATCCAGACATCAACCCAATTTCAGTTGATGTCGCCTTTTAATTCCATCCCGCCATCGTATATTACTAATCAATACAGGGGAATTATATTACAAACCTCGAATAGTAATAAAATTTAACCAGTGGGAGAAAAGATTATGACTACCGGAAGATCAACACAAGGAATAGTAGTAATTTTGTTTGTTGTATTATTTTCTATTCCAGCCTCAGCAGGAAAATACTCCGGTTATTCAGCCGTGGATATGGAAATTGTTTCTGATCAGCGTGGTAGGCTACATGATTTTACCGTTCGATCAGAAAGGAGAAATGTGGAGAGAAGCTATGTTATAGCAAAATACGATGAAAGATATCGTATCAGAGTAAGCAATAGAAGCAACCGACGCATCGGGGTTGTTGTTGCCGTGGATGGTAGAAATATTATTTCAGGGAAAAAGTCTCGTCTAAAATCCAATGAGCGTATGTATCTCCTCGGACCTTTTGAAACACAGGAGTTTGGAGGATGGCGCACCGGTCGAAATAGAACAAACCGGTTCTATTTTACTGGAATGGAAGATTCATACGCTGCTGATTGGGGGGATTATACAGCAATGGGAGTTGTGGCATTGTCGGTATTTCAGGAGAGACAACAACAGGTCAACAGACCAAACCATAAAAGACGACATAAAAAAAATTCAGGCAGGTCAAAAAACATGGGCAGGGGATTTGGTACCGGTTTTGGTGAGCAACACTGGTCTCCCAGCAGAGATGTGCATTTTGTTGCAGAAAAAAGAGCACTCTCAAAGAAGTTCATAAAATATGAATATCGTTCAACGCTGTGCCGAAAAGGGATAATTTCGTGTAGACCCAATCACAGACAAAACCGTTTTTGGAATGAAAACAACAGAAATGATGGATATGCACCATCTCCATCCTGGCATTTTGAATTAAGATTTTAGAAAAAAGAAAATGTTTGCGGATTGTTTTATGGAAGGCTCGAAGCTGTTAATTCGAGCCTTTTTTATTTTATGAAAATGAAAGAAAGAAAATTAATGAAGGAAAAGAATCAGATTCAAAGAAAAAAAGGACGTAAAAGGAAAGGCGTTACACCAGTTGCATCTTAGCAGAGGCGATTGAGTAGATTGATTTGCTATAGAAAAATATCGGCTTGGGATTTTTAGAAGAGTTTTAGTGCCTTACTCCAGAAAGCCTGTAATAAAAAACAGGTAAGCGCAGACTCCGAGAAAAGTGGAGAGTGATTTGAAATGAATAGGTTATGAATACAACCAAGGCACTAGCTATACTGGTTTACGTACTGTTCACCAGTATTAGAAATACATTGATTGGATCGCTATCATTACGGGATTAACCAACTTTATGGGAGTGTTTCTCAGATGCTATATCTATTTTTTTGAACAATAGGTCAAGATAAGTTGATGATTGTTAAAAAAAATTGATATGTTACTTGAAAAAAACTGAAAAATCAGTTAAATTACTCCACTTGTTACATTCGACAGTCTTGTTGGCACAGAGTCTTTTGTTGAAGAATCTCTAGGAGTTCTTCTGTGGTATTTTCTCTTTGTAAAAGGTCTTGAGGATAGTTTACTCCTGGTCAAGCCAACGATGTTATGATTTTTTTACGGAAATATCAATCATCAGAATAATTGAGGATATATTAATGACGGCAAAGCTTATAAGTGGTATCGAGATAGCTAAAGAAATTCGTGAAGAATTAAGTGTAGAAGTCACCGAACTGAAAGAGAAACATGATATCGTTCCTGGTCTTGTGACTATCCTTGTTGGCGAGGATCCAGCCTCTCAATCGTATGTAGCTGCTAAAAACAAGACTGCCCATGCACTTGGTATTCATTCAGAGCAGGTAACACTCGATCCTGAAACCAGCGAAGAAGACCTTCTGAAACTTGTGGGTAAATACAATAACGATCCCAAAATAAACGGCATCCTTGTCCAGTTACCTCTGCCGAAACACATTAATGAAGCTAATATTCTCTATGCCATTGATCCTGATAAAGATGTAGACGGCTTCCATCCTGTCAATGTCGGAAAGATGGTACTTGGTGAGAAGTGTTTTCTACCTTGTACTCCCCACGGAATCCTTGAGATGCTAACCAGAAGTGGTGTCGAGACCAGTGGTGCAGAGGTGGTTATAATTGGAAGGTCAAACATTGTTGGTAAGCCTATTGCCAACTTGATGCTACAAAAACGTGATGGTGGTAATGCCACTATCACACTTTGTCATACCCGAACTAAAGATATGGCTGCTCATTGTAAACGTGCCGATATTATCATTGCAGCAGTTGGTGTACCTAAAATGGTTACAGCAGATATGGTAAAAGAAGGTGCTGCCATTATTGATGTTGGTGTTAATCGCATTGGTGTGGCAAGTAACGGTAAAGCAATTCTTGCAGGTGATGTTGATTTTGATGCTGTGAAAGAAATAGCGTCTTGTCTCACTCCTGTTCCTGGTGGTGTCGGGCCCATGACCATTACCATGTTAATGAAAAACACAGTGCAGGCAGCCAAAATGGCAGCTGGCTTAGTCTAATATAAAAATATATTGAGCGTTTAAGGCGAAGTTGTAAGTCGTCCATTATTGTTTTGGAGAAAAATTATGCGCAATAGCAAAAGTAGATGTAATTCACGTAACGAAATCACCACTGCTTCAACCATCGACCTGCTTAACCAGGATTTGGCAAAACAGGTACGCACTGCCTATGATCGTATTGAGGATCGAGGTGTTTCAGCCTGTCTGTTTGGCTCTGGCGGAACCTGTTGTCGTATTTGCAATATGGGTCCCTGTCAAGTCATTGATGGTGTAGAACAAATGATTGGTATCTGTGGTGCAACTGCAGCTACTGTTGTAGCCAGGAACTTTGCCCGTATTGTTGCTGCTGGAACTGCAGCACATACCGATCATGCCCGTGAAATGGTTATGGGATTTATCGAGACTGCCAAGGGGAAAACTCCACATAAAATTCAGGATGTTGAAAAACTCCATATGATGGCAGAAATTTTTGAAATAGAGATAGAGGGTAGAGATAAGAATGAAATTGCACTTGAGCTTGGTGAAAAGGCTCTCGCTGAATTTGGTCAACAGAAAGGTACCCTTACAATGCTCAAACGCGCTTCTGCAAAACAGCAGGCGATTTGGAAAGAAAAGGGAGTAGAACCCAGAGGCATTGATCGCGAGGTTGTTGAAACCATGCATCGTACTCATATGGGTGTTGATCAGGAATATCATAATATCATGAAGCAGGCCGCACGCTGTTCACTCGCTGATGGCTGGGGTTCTTCCATGCTTTCCACAGAACTTACCGATATCATGTTTGGTACTCCGGTACCCAAACGTGCATTGATTGACCTTGGTGTGTTAAAGGCAGATCAGGTGAATGTAACAGTTCATGGACATGAGCCGCTACTGGCTGAGTCACTCTGTATGGCTGCTGAAGATCCTGAAATTCTTGCTCTCGTAAAGAAAGTTGGCGCCAAAGGAATTAATCTTGCTGGTGTTTGCTGTACAGGTAATGAGATTCTCATGCGTCGCGGAATTCCAGTTGCCGGATCGTTTATCAACCAGGAGATGGTTTTGGCCACTGGTGCAGTTGAAGCCATGGTTGTGGATGTGCAGTGTACCATGCAGTCATTGGCTCAGGTAGTCAAGAACAAACATACAGATATTATCACCACCAACTATCGGGCAAAAATGCCGGATGCTATTCATATGCAGTTTGAGGAAAGTGATTCTCTCGGATCAGCTAAAAGCATCCTCGCCCATGCGATTGGCAACTACAAAAAACGTGGCGCATACTATATCCCGAAAGATAAGACATTTGATATGGTTGTCGGATTCAGTCATGAGTCAATCAATTATATGCTTGGTGGAAGTTTTCGTGAAAGTTACCGGCCATTAAATGATAATATCATCAATGGTCGTATTAAGGGAGTTGGTGCTCTCGTAGGGTGTGAACATTACAAATATAGCGATGATCATCACTTTAAGGTCGCTGTAGAGCTTCTTAAAAATAATGTCCTTGTTCTCGCAACCGGTTGTGCTGCCCAGGCACTTGGCCGTCGCGGACTGATGACACCTGAGGCAGCAGCCGAGTACTGTGGTGAAAGTCTTGCTGAAGTATGTGAGGTCGTTGGTATGCCGCCGGTTCTGCATGTTGGGTCATGCGTTGATAACAGTAGATTGCTCATTGCACTTACTGAGATGGTGAAACAGGGTGGCCTTGGAGACGATATCTCCGAGCTTCCTGCATGCGGTACGGCACCTCTCTGGATGAGTGAAAAAGCTGTTGCCATTGGACAGTACTTTGTGACATCCGGTGCTCATGTTATTTTCCAGAATCTGCCAGTAACCGGCTCCAAAGAGATGACTGATTTTATGCTGGGTGGAATGAAGGAGGAGTATGGTGCATGCTGGGGTTGTGAAGAAGATCCTGTTAAACTAGCACAAAAAATGATCAAAGCCATTGATGGAAAACGCGATGAGCTTGGTATTAACAAGAAAAAAGATCGTGTACTTTTTGATATGGAAATGCGTCGAGACCTTGATGCTGGCACATCTGGTCAAAGTGTTCCTAGTATGGGTTGCGGTAACAAATAGTAGTTATTTTATCCAACCATTATTCTTGAATGCACATAGCGGCCTGTTGGTTCAGGCTGCTATGTAAAAGATAGATTTTGGCAGAAGGAGTCTAGCAGATGAAGTCGGGCAGTAATCTAGAAACACTATTAAAGAAAGGGACATTCGTTGTAACAGGCGAACTAGGACCACCAAAAAATGGAAACCCTGAAGTAGTACGCAAAAAAGCGCATCTGCTGAAAGGCAATGTGGACGCAGCCAATATTACTGACTGTCAGACTGCGATTGTTCGTATGTCGTCCATCGCCGCTGGACTTATTGCAAAAGAAGAAGGGTTAGAGCCAGTTATTCAGATGACATGTCGTGATCGTAACAGGATCGGCATGCAGTCTGATATACTTGGTGCTTCGGCACTTGGTCTCAAAAACCTTCTCTGTCTGACGGGTGATCATCAGAAGTTTGGTAATCACCCTGGATCAAAGGGCGTCTTTGATATGGATTCTATCCAGATGCTTGGAATGATGAAAGGGATGCGCGATGATCAAGTATTTCAATGCGGAGAAGAAATAAAAAGCGATGAACCTAAGCTCTTTTTAGGTGCTGCCGCAAATCCCTTTGCCTATCCTTTTGAATATCGCGCCGTTCGCCTTGGAAAAAAGGTAACAGCCGGTGCCGATTTTGTTCAGACGCAAATCATATATAATGTGGAAAAATTTCGCGAATTCATGAAAATGGTTCGTGATCTTGGCCTCCATGAGAAATGTTATATATTGGCTGGTGTGACCCCTCCCAAATCTTTGGGAATGGCTCGTTACATGAAAAAATTTGTTCCTGGAATGGATGTTACCGATGACGTAATCCAGAGAATGAAGGACGCCAAGGATAAACAGGATGAAGGCATTCAGATCTGCGCAGACATTATCAATGAAGTAAAAGAAATTGAAGGTGTTGCTGGCATCCATTGTATGGCTATCGAATGGGAAAGTGCTGTTCCTGAGATCTTAAACAGGGCTGCTCTTCTGCCACGTCCAAGTATTAGTGAATCTGCTGAGGTTGCCATAAAAGAGGAAGTCAAAGAACAGATAGTTGTTCGATCTGTTGATACCGATGCTCTGCTGGAGAAAGCAAAAGCCGAAGCAGCAGATATTATAGCTGCAGCAGAAGTCGAGGCTGATACACTAAAGAAAAACGCTGGTACTGCTGAAGTCGCAGGTACCGTTGCCACTACAAGTATAACCACTGACGCGCCACAGAGTGCGAATGATTCAGGAGAGCATGCAATGAATGAAAAAGAACGGATCATGGCACTCGATTCTGTGAATCTTGGCCTGGCTGCATTGAAAAAGGCATATGGATTAACCGATGATCAGTTTGAGGCACTGTCCAGTTTTGCTGGTGCACATGCAATCCTGAAAAAAGGACCTGAGATTGATAGTGCAGCTCCTGTTGTTTCCGCTCCTGTAGCCGCACAAGCTACACCAGCTGCGACTGTGGCTGATGACTCTGCTGAAAAAGCTGAAGCTGAAGCAGAGGCAAAAGCCGAGAAAGATGCCAGGGCTGCAAGTGATGCTAAAGCAGCTACAGAAGCGAAAGAAAAGGCCGATGCGGCTGCTAAAGTGTCAGCAGATGCTAAAGCCGTAGAAGCGGCCAAAGCTAAGTCTGAAGCAGAGGCCAAAGCAAAAGTTGAGGCGGATGCAAAAGCAAAAGCAAAAGAAAAAGCAAAAGAAGATGCAGATGCAAAAGTTAAAGAAGGAGCCGCTGTCCCTGTTGCTGACTTTAGTGTTACAAAACTTGCCAAAGAAACTGTAGCACTTGCTGATCGTTCTACAAAGATTGCCCCTGCATCATACGAAACTAAATATACCGGTACTATTCGTACTGTTACAATGGGTAATGATGGAAATGAGAAGTTAATTGGTGGTTCCGCATCAATGCCTTTCCAGCTTTTTGAAGGTGAGCATCCGAATAAACCACTTATTGCAATGGAAGTATCAGATGTAAAACCGGAAGAATGGCCAGAAACCTTAAGCCGACATTTCAGTGATGTTTACGATAATCCGGTTGCCTGGGCTGAAAAATGTGTCGAGGTATATGGCGCAGAAGCAATAGCCATAACTCTTGGTTCAACAGATCCCAATGGCATGAATCGTTCTGCAGCAGATGCAGCAAAGATTGCTGCTGATGTTATTGCTGCAGTAGATGTTCCTGTTATTGTCTGGGGTTGTGGTAATGCTGATAAAGATACTGAAACCTTACGAGATCTTACATCTGTTATTGGTGATAAAAAAGTTTGTCTCTCACCCCTTGAAGACTCCAACTATAGAACCATCGGCGCAACAGCTATGGCATTTCGACATCCTGTAGTTGCAGCATCACCCATTGATGTTAACCTTGCTAAACAGCTAAATATTCTTCTTGAAAATCTCGGTGTTTCCCTTGATACAGTTCTGATGGATCCTTCTGTTGGAGCTCTTGGATACGGTATAGAATACACCTACTCTGTCATGGAGCGTATCAGGATTGCGGCTCTTACCCAGCATGATGAAAAATTACAGGTACCCATTATTTGTAATCTTGGTTGTGAAGTCTGGAAAGCAAAAGAGACAAAATTACCAAGTGATGATATGATTGGTGATCAGGAAACCCGCGGAATTATGATGGAAGCTCTGACTGCAAGCTGTATGCTTCTGGCTGGTGGTGAGGTGATGATTATGCGGCATCCTAAGGCTATTTCATTGACAAAAGCGATGATTGCCGGTCTCACGGACTGATTTTTTTCTTACAATGAATTGAAACGAACCAATTAGCTTTAATACCGACTTTACAGGAGTTTAAGATATGTCCAAAATAATCTGTTCAGCAGCCATCCGCGGTGCACAAAAAATTATCGATATGGCCGAAAACAGCTATGAAGATGCTGTTAAAAAGTATGGAAAAGATAAAGAAGTATCTTTTCCAAATACTGCATATTATCTGCCTATTATTTACAGTATGCTTGGAGCTAAAGTTGAGAAACTTGGCGATATGGAAGATATTTTTAAAGAATGTCGAGGCCTCATGCCTCCTGTAGTTACAGGAGATATCTGGCTTCCCTATTTGGCTCCTGCACTTGATGCTGGTATGGCTACTTTCTTCGCCGAGGAAATGTATGAGTCCATCAGGTATTTGAATGAGCCTGATCTTTATACTGCGACAGAAGATCCTACAGCAGATAACTTCTGGTTAGGTGCTGCAGATGATGTTATTTTCCGTAAACGTGGTGTTGAATTTGTTGATGGTTCTGCACCCGGTTTTGCTGCGATTTTAGGAACTCCAAAAGATCCTGAAATGGCTGCTAAAATCGCACTTGAACTTCAGGAAAAGAATCTCTATATTTTCATGCATGAGCAGACGGAAGGCATAAGCCTTCCAGAGCAGCTTATCAAACAGAAACAACAGGTTGGCTGGGGAACTCGTCTCGTTCCTTTCGGTCGTGAGTATACCACAGCAGTTTTTGCCATCGGGTTCGCCTGTCGTGTTGCTCTTGCCTTTGGTGGTGTTAAACCAGGCGATTACGCTGCTAATCTGAAATATAATAAAGATCGTACCTTTGCATTTGTTATGGCCTTTGGTGAGGTTAGCGATGAATGGTATGCAAATGCTGCAGGTGCAATAAACTGGGGCTTCCCAACCATTTCAGATTGGGATATTCCTGAAATTCTCATTACCGGTATATGTACTTACGAGCATGTCGTATCAAATGTGCCACATGAAGAAATTGTACAGAAAGCCATTGAAGTTCGCGGTCTCAAAGTAAATGTAACAAAAATTGATATACCAATGTCCTTTGGCCCTGCATTTGAGGGTGAGCGTGTTCGTAAGGACGATCTCTTTATGGAATGTGGTGGCGGTCGAACTCCAGCCGTTGAAGTTCTTATCTCTAAAGAAATGGATGAGATTGAAGATGGTCTCGTAACCCTTGAAGGAATCGATATTTCTGAATTAGAGCGGGGCCAGAATGTTCCCCTCGGAATTCTTGTAGAAGTTGCCGGACGTGAAATGCAGCCAGACTTCGAACCAATCCTTGAACGTCAGTTTCATCATTTAATGAACTATATTCAAGGTATCATGCATATGGGGCAGCGTAATATTATGTGGCTGCGTATTGGTACTGCTGCTGTAGAAAAGGGATTTTCCTTCAAACATCTTGGAACAGTTCTTCATGGTAAATTGCATCAGGAATTTGGTGCCATCGTTGACAAAATTCAGGTAAAATTGTTCACAACTGAGGAAGGTGTGAAGATGGTTTCCGACCTTGCCGCTTCCGTATATACTGAACGTGATCTTCGTTTGGGAGCAATGACAGATGAAACTGAGGATGTATTCTATTCCTGTACACTATGCCAGTCTTTTGCGCCAAGTCATGTTTGTGTAATTACACCAGAGCGAATCGGTATGTGTGGTGCTTATAACTGGCTTGATGGTAAAGCTTCCTACAACATTAATCCCACAGGTCCCAATCAACCTATTGAAAAAGGTGAATGTACCGATGAGGATAATGGGTATTACACTGGTATTACTGAATTTGTAAATCAGGCATCCCGTGGTGCAGTTCCTGAGGTTAGTTGTTATTCGCTTATGAATAACCCCATGACTGCCTGTGGTTGCTTTGAAGCCATTGCAGCTATGCTTCCAACATGTAATGGTATCATGGTCGTTAATCGGGATTATCTTGGTATGACACCATCTGGAATGAAGTTTACATCCCTTGCTGGTATGGCAGGTGGTGGTAATCAGACTCCTGGTTTCATGGGGGTCAGTAAACATTATATGACTTCAAAAAAACTGTTTAAAGCTGAAGGTGGTATCAAACGAGTGGTCTGGCTTCCCAAGATATTGAAAGATGAAATTGCAGAAAAACTTAAAGAGGTATGTGCCGACATTGGTATGCCTGAACTCTATGATATGATTGCAACAGAAGAGCAGGGCACTACCGAGGAAGAGATCTACGAATTCCTTAAAGAAAAAGGACATCCTGCACTTGAAATGGAAACAGCTGTATAATAATTTCTGTCCAATTTAATTTGATAAAAATAAATTTCTAATACCGGTGATGAACGGTAAACCGGTATGCGGTACTAAATATTACTATTAATACAAAATTCCAATTGTATAGATAACTGGAGGAATCACCATGGCCTTAACCGGTATTCAAATTCTTAAGATGCTGCCCAAGAGTAATTGTGGCGAATGTAGCATCCCTACCTGCCTTGCCTTTGCTATGAAAGTAGCGGCGGGTCAGGTTGGAATTGATGAATGTCCTTACGTTTCAGCTGAGGCAAAGGCCACCATTAGTGAGGCATCTGCCCCTCCCATCCGAACTATCAAAATTGGAGCAGGCGATGATAGTTTTACGGTTGGTGGAGAAACCTGCATGTATCGTCATGATAAGCGTTTCGAAAATCAGACAGGTATTGCAGTTCTGGTAAGTACCGAGATGAGTGACGCCGATGTTGATGGACGTATTGAACGTTTTAACAAGTTTGAGTATGAGCGTGTAGGTGTTATTATGCGCGCTGATCTTATTGCGATTAAAGATTCAAAGAATGATGAAGCTTCTTTTGTCGCACTTACTCAAAAAGTACTTGATGGTTCTGCCCGTGCTGCCATTATTCTGATGAGTGATTCTGTCGCTACTCTTGAAGCAGCCGCAAAAGTATGTGGTGAGAGACTTCCTATCCTGTACGGTGCAACTCTTGAAAATGGAGATGATATGGCAAAACTTGGTGCAAGCACCAAGGCTCCAGTTGGCGTTAAAGGGAGCAATCTTGACAATTGTGTTGAGATTGCCGAGAAACTTACCGCAGCAGGCTTGAAAGATATGGTCATTGATACCGGTGCCCGGACTCTTCGTGCTGCATTTGAGGACAATGTTGTTGCAAGACGTGCTGCTGTTACTGCCAAGTTTAAGCCTCTCGGTTTTCCAACTATTACCTTTCCATGCGAGATAACCGACGATCCAATGCTTGAGGCCATGGTTGCCTCAGTGCTCATTGCAAAGTATGCAGGTATCATTGTACTTTCTGATCTTCAAGGTGATTTGCTTTTCCCGCTGTTTCTGGAAAGGCTGAATATCTTCACCGATCCTCAGCGACCAATGGTTGTGGCCGAGGACATTTATCCGCTCACCGGACCTGATGAAAATTCACCTGTTGTAATAACGTGTAACTTCTCACTTACCTACTTTATTGTATCAGGTGAAGTAGAAGGCTCCAAAGTTCCAACCTGGTTACTTATTAAAGACACTGAAGGCCTTTCTGTTCTTACTGCATGGGCAGCTGGAAAATTTGGTGCTGATCTTATAGCCCAGTTTGTGAAGAAAGGTGGAATTGAAGATAAGGTCAAACATCGTGACCTTATTGTTCCAGGATATCTTGCTTCCCTTAAAGGTGAGCTTGAAGAAGAACTTCCTGACTGGAATATTATTATCGGACCTCGTGAAGCCGGTCATCTTCCAGTTTTCTTAAAAGAATGGAAACCTTCCAAGTAGTAAATTAGTAACAAAAAATAATAAGGTTGTTACTAAGGAACGGGTATGTAATTTTCGTTGTTTCCATACTGTGTTGAGTAAATAAAATTAATAATTAAAAATAATAATAGCTCGGAGATTCTGATGGGAAATGATATTAAACAGAGAGAAGGGGCAGTTATGATACTAGGTGGAGGAATCACCGGTATCCAGGCAGCTCTCGATATGACCGATCTTGGTTATTATGTTTATTTGGTTGAAAAAGCACCGGCAGTTGGTGGTGTTATGGCTCAGCTGGACAAGACCTTTCCGACCAATGATTGTTCAATCTGAATCCTGGCGCCAAAGCTGGTAGAGGCCGGTCGGTCTCCAAACATAGAGATGGTTACCAACGCAGATTTTCTTGCGTTGGAAGGAAACCCTGGAAACTTCACTGCAAAGCTGAATATTAGGCCACGCTACATTGATGCTGATGCCTGTACAGCCTGTGGTTTATGTACTCAGTACTGTCCCAAGCATCACTCAGATCCGTACAACGAAGGATTGTCCATTACCCGGCCAATCCATATTGATTATGCTCAGGCAGTTCCTGCAACTTATTATATTGATCCATCTACATGCATGTATATTCAACATGACACCTGTCAGATTTGTGTACCTGTGTGTCAGAGTCATGCCATTAATTTTAATCAGAAACCTGAACTTCGTGATCTCAAGGTTGGTGCTGTTATTTTATCTCCTGGTTTTGGGAAGATTGCACCAGAAGTCTTGGAGAAATTCAGTTACGGAAAACATCCAGATGTAGTTACCGCTTATGAATATGAGCGAATGACGACATCATCAGGCCCTTTTCTTGGCGAAATAAAATGTTTCTCCGATGGCCGTCATCCGAAATCAATGGCATTTATTCAATGTGTTGGTTCAAGAGACTTGGGTTGTGATAATGGCTACTGTTCATCAGTTTGTTGTATGTATGCCATCAAAGAAGCGCTTGTCACAAAAGAGCACGACCCTGAAGTTGATATCACTATTTACTATATGGATATCCGTACTCAGGGAAGGGATTTTGATGCAGCTCGTGAGCGTGCTGAAGCCATTGGAATCAAATTCGTTCGAGCAAAGGTGGCAGATGTCACACCTTGGGAAAATCACCTGAAACTCACTTATTCCACCCTTGATGGTCAACATAAGTTTGATTCACATGATATGGTTGTTCTTTCTGTAGGCTTAGAGTCTCCTAAAGATGCCAAAGGTATTTCTAATACTACCGGGATTGAACTCAATAACTACGATTTCTGTAAGACCGAAACATTTACACCTCTACAAACCTCAGAGAAAGGCATTGTGGTCGCAGGTGCATTTCAGGGGCCAAAAGATATTCCTGAATCAGCTACCCAAGCCTCAGGTGCTGCAGCCCTCGCTTCAATTATCCTCAAAACACAGAGGGGTAAAGGGACTGAAAGTAAAGAATACCCTGATGAACTTTCAATAACCGATGATGATGAAGTACGTATTGGAGTTTTTGTCTGCCACTGCGGTATCAATATCAGTTCCGTTGTTGATTGTCCTGACGTTGCAGAGGATTCCGGTAAAATGAAAAATGTTACCTATTTTACCGAACAGCTATACTCTTGTTCTCAGGATTCTCAGGAACAAATCAAACAAACCATTAAGGATCAAAAGCTAAACCGTGTTGTTATAGCTGCCTGTTCTCCAAGAACCCATGAACCACTTTTTCAGGAAACCCTGAAAGATGCAGGACTCAATAGAAATCTTTTTGAAATGGTTAATATTCGTGATCATTGTTCCTGGGTGCATGCTAATGAGCCAGAAGCTGCAACGGATAAATCAAAAGATCTCGTTCGTATGGCAGTTTCAAAAGCTGCTCATATTCAACCACTTCCAGAACAGACAGTTCCTGTAACACCGAAAGCGCTTGTACTAGGTGGTGGCGTTGCCGGGATGACCGTTGCATTGACGCTGGCTGAGCAGGGCTTTGAGTCTGTTCTTGTAGAAAAGTCCTCTACAATTGGCGGCAATCTAAAGAAGTTGAAAAATACTCTTGCCGGAGACACTGTCGCCAGTTATCTGAAAACGCTTACTGCAAAGGTTAACAAATCTGCAAAGATCGATGTTGTAACTGATGCTGCTCTTGCTCAAACAGCAGGGTTTATCGGAAACTTTAACTCTATCATTGAGAGTGGCAAAGGTCAGGAAAAGAAGGAACAAACCTTTGATCATGGTGTCATTGTAGTTGCAACAGGTGGTCATGAACATCGTCCTGATCTGTACGAGTTGGGAAAATCTAAAAAAGTTGTTACCCAACAGGAACTTGAAACCAATCTTGCTGGACGTGCTAAAGGGCGTGCTCCTAATTCCATTGTGATGATTCAGTGTGCAGGGTCACGTGGTGAAGATCTGAATTATTGTTCTAAGGTTTGCTGTAATCATGCGATTAAAAATATTTTGAAGATCAAGGAAATTAATCCCGATTCGCAGATTATTGTTCTTTACCGTGATATGCGAACCTATGGTTTTGCAGAAGACTCCTATCTTGAGGCTAGAAAGAAGGGGGTTATCTTCATTCCATATGAAGTTGATCGCAGGCCTGTAGTTACTTCACAGGGAACTAATGTTCAAGTGGACTTCTTTGATTCCATCATGCAGGAAGAAGTCAGCATGACTCCAGATCTGGTGACTCTTTCAGTTGGAATTGTACCCGATGGAACCGCAGAACTTTCCAAAATGCTGAAACTGCCTACTACGGCCAACGGATTCTTTTTAGAGGCCCACGTAAAACTTCGTCCTGTCGAAGCCGCTGTTGGTGGTGTTTACATTTGTGGACTTGCTCATGCTCCAAAACCAGTTGAAGAAACCATTGCTCAGGCTCAAGCTGCCGCAGCAAAGGCAGCAATACCACTTGTGAAGGGTGTTGTAACTGTTGATCCAATTGTTTCCAGTGTTGAGCAGGATAATTGCATAGGCTGTGGGATTTGTACCAGTCTCTGTCCCTATGGTGCAATAATTATGGAAAAAGTTGATAAGAAACGCAAGGCCAGAACTATTTCTGCATCTTGCAAGGCCTGTGGCATTTGTGCATCCCGTTGCCCCACTTTTGCAATCTCAATGGGTGGTTTCACCAATGAGCAATTGATCTCACAGATTGAGGCATTTGGAAACAAAGTAGTTTACGAAAAAGTTGAAGCGTAAATATTTATTAATAGATTAAGTAAAAAGAGTACTACACGGAGAATAAAACATGTCCGATAATTCATTCAGCCCAAAAATTCTTGGGTTCCTCTGCAACTGGTGTTGTTATGCAGCTGCCGATGCAGCCGGGGTATCGCGATTTCAGTACCCGCCAAACCTTCGAACTGTACGTGTTATGTGTACGGGAAGAGTAGACCCCTCCTTTGTCTTAAAAGGCTTTCTGGAAGGTGCTGATGCAATTTTCACAGGCGGCTGACAACTTGGTGAATGTCATTACCAGGTCGGTAATTATGATGCAATGGGCGTGGATGCACTTGTCAAAAAGGTGCTGAGAGATGTAGGAATCAACGAAGAGCGTTTTAGCCTTCAGTGGGCGTCAGCTGCTGAAGCACCTTTGTTTGTACAGCATATTACAAAATTCACTGAAAGTATGACGGCGCTTGGTCCTATAGGTGAGTCTGAAGGGCTTAGCAAGGAAGAGGTTCAGGAAAGAATTCAAAAAGCACTGGATGCTGTGTCGAGCCAGAAAGTTCGGATAAGTTTTGGGAATGCCAGTAAGGCAGTTCGTAAGGATGAAATATGGACTACTGAACATATCGATGAAATTATTAATACTAAGATGGAGAAATCGTTAGCATCCCTTAGTGAATAGTTTTGTTACTTGTAACGTGATTTTACTCACAGAGCACCGGATAAATACGCTGCGCCAGTTGACCTGCAAAAAAAATCCTCCCCCGTGTAAGCAGTAAAAGGAAAAGTGGACAGATTTATTTAACGAAAAATAAATCTGTCCACTTTTTCTATTTTAGCTGAATGGCTCCAGAATTGTTAAAAATCTAAAGGGCTTTTACACTCCTTGATGGTGACACTTTTCACAGTATGTGTATATATCATTGTAGTACGTACATCACTGTGACCAAGAAGTTCCTGAATTGTACGAATATCATAATTTGCCTGAAGTAGATGGCTGGCGAAACTGTGACGAAACGTATGTGAGGTTACTCTTTTCGGGATCTTTGCTTTAATTACCGACTTTCGCAGCGCCTTTTGTAACGATGTTTCATGGACATGATATCGTCTTTGTTCGTTAGTCTTAATTATACTTGTAAGGCCTTTTGCCGGAAAAAACCATTGCCAAACAAGTTCCCTTGCAGCGTTTTTATACTTTTTTTCCAATTGACCGTAGAGAAAAACACCACTAAAAGCTTCCTGGCAATCTTGTTCATGTAGATTAATTACCTTGTCGAGTTGGAGTCGTAGTTCGTCCATGAGCGTTTCAGGAATAGGAACAGTGCGATCCTTTTTTCCTTTTCCGTCATGAATGGTGAGGATTTTCATGTCAAAATTAAAGTTATTAACCCGTAATGATAAACACTCGGAAATGCGCAGTCCGCAACCGTACATCAGAGTGATAATCAATTTATGGGGATCCCTCATTAATCCAATAATATGATCAACCTCTTTTCTGGATAACACGACGGGTATATATGTTTTTCTCTTGGCACGAACGACACCCGTAATCTTACCAAACTCCTTCCCAAATACGTTACGGAACAAAAACAATAGGGCATTAAAAGCTTGGTTTTGGCTGGACGCAGATATGTTCTGCTCCACCGCAAGCCAGCTTAAAAACGCTTTAACATCCTCCACAGAAACAGAAGCTGGCTCTTTACTTCTTAGATATGTCTGGAATCTTCGTGTCCATCCTGAATACGTTTTCAAGGTCTTAGGAGAGTAATGCCGCATCATAATGGTGCCTTTGAGCTCAGCGAATACTTTAGTCCAGTCTGCACCATCTGTTTTGGGTTGTTTACTGGATAGCAAGTCCGAAGGCTCTACCGAAGGTTCAGGTTTGACAAATTTAGAATCCTCTTGATTTAATATGACTTTTTTATTATGGGTATTTTGATATATCGGTTGTGACTGCTCAGCGGTGATATTACTAACTGGGCTTTTATTTCCTGTAGGCTCAGCCACAGTCATTGACTGAAATAGCATGACAGCGTGACACGCCTGTTTCCTCAAATATTCAGCTTGCTTTTTTTCTTTGAGCTTTTCTAAAAAAGCGGGAAGAGAGTGTGCCTCATGATCAGGAAAACCGGATTTGTAGCAAAAATCGATATAATACCGTAACCATTTGGCATAGTAGTTTTGATGCCCTTGCGGCACTCCTTGTGAGCCGATAAAAGATGAATATTTATTGATGAGATTGACTGGAACTTTGATCATTGTTATGCTATCCTGTTTGTGGATATCATCCGCTTGCGTGTGATATCCGGTTAGAAACAACATAACATAGTCGAGAAATCGTTGTCAAATCGGTTTCCGCATGATTGATATCAGGAAACTGGATAATAACTTGTTATAACCATCTGCGAAATCAAGAAGCGGAACAAATAATCGATTGTAGGAAAAGCAGAAAATGGGGATGTGACTTAATTTTTGATGTTAAATCTAGCGTGGACGTGGAAAACTAATCCTGAGAAAAAGCAAAAGCGAGT
>JAFLJO010000131.1 GCA_022712975.1 Desulfocapsa sp. | reverse complement strand
TATCCTCTAGTAGTTCAAGGTCTCAATAGTATAGTCCCTTATCCCTTCCTCTAGTATCTTGCATAGACACTTAGAGAGAGAGGGGTATATATTTACACTACCTGGAGTAACATATAATGTCAGATTGGATGGATAGGATTATAAACCCAAGTGAAAGTGAGTCTAACTTCTCTTATAGTGATAGTGAAGATGTTACTACAGATTGGATGGATAGGATTATAAACCCAAGTGAAAGTGAGTCTGGGTCTTATCTTGACGACAACACAGACGACCTTAACCAAGTTCAAACAAATAGTGACTATAATAAACCCACTGATTATTCCACTTTACAATCACAACAGCCAGTAGAGTCAATAGAGCCTACTGAGGGTATCTTACCACCCCGTAGCAGGGAGCTTGGAACCTTAGAAGGTGCTACTATACCAGAGGGACAAAACAACACTGACGGGCAACAGGGCAAGGATTCTTTTGAGGGTGCAATCTCAAGGGAAACAGACCTCACTAAGACCTTACCGGGATTTAAACGAGTTGATGGTACACCAGGTGTTACAGATATCGATGGTTACATCCCTGTAACAAAAGCTGTTCAAGGGGATGACCGCAGTTTGTTCCAAAGGTCTGCTGATGTTGTACATAATCTAAACCTCGCCCTGTTAAGTGGTGTGATAGGTCTTAGTGAGGTTCCTGTAGGGCTCCTTGACACTATGACTTCCGGTGATACTGGGCGACTCATGGAGAAGTATCTTAGCTATGACCCAAAGGCATCTAAAGCTTTTGTAAAAGAGTTTTATACTCCTGAGCAGAAAGCAGCAAACAAGCGTGTTGAAGAGGCAGAGGGTTTCACAGAGACTCTTATTGCAGGGCTTGAAAACCCCGGTGTGACCTTCCTATCTGTAATTGAATCATTACCTTCTATGGTTGGTGGTGGTGCCATGGGTAGGCTTATCTCTAAGACTCCAGCAGTAGCCGGTGCCATTGGAGAAGGCCTCACATCTTTAGGTTCTAGTGCTGAATCACTGAGACAAGAGAAAGGTACACTATCTGGTAGAGATCTAATGAATCTTGGTAGTAGTGCCTTGACCACAAGTGTCATAGGTAAGTTAGGTCACAACGTAGCTAATAAACTTGGACTCAGAGATGTTGACACACTGTTAGCAGGAGGAAGAAGTTCTGCATCTGCTAAGTCTGCTGCTCAAGCTGCATATCGTGTTGCAGGTGGTATAACACTTGAAGGTCTAGAAGAGTTGACTCAAACTCAGCAAGAATTAGTCTGGATGAACGCTTCGTTAGGTAGGCCACTCACAGAGGGTCTCGGAGAAGCTGGCGCACAATCTCTGTTAGCTGGTATGGCCATGGGTGGTGCTTCAAATATAAGTGGTGTGAAGATTCCAACGCAAAGACAGGCAGAGAATATCTTAAGTGATGCTGGCCTCGGGCACCGTAAGGTTACTGTTGATGGTAAAATTTTAAGTGATATTGAAACCCAGTGGTATAATGAAGGTAAGGAGCTCGCAGATGCTGCACAAAAAACGTTCAACGAGCTTGATTTAGATATCTCAGTTGGCAGGACGAGAGATGTTGAGCAAGAGGTTGCAGATGGTATCAAGATAAATGAGTTGAATAAAGCTTCTGCCGAGGCAATGGATCAGAAGAGGAGGCAGATTTACCCTGGAAAAGTTAATGATCCTCTTCTCGATACAACAGAGGTTGTCCCTACCTATTCTCCTGATGTACCTACCACACCTAAGGAGGTTCTTAGGCAACGTAAAGTGGCTGGTGAGCATGCTGTCAATACCATTAAAAGTGAGCAAGTGACACCACTGTCCGCCGAGAAGAGCGCAAGTGTATTTGATAAAAAAGGGAAGAGTCTAGTTGAAGATATCTTAGATCAAGTCGAGGTTAAGCCTGAAGCTAAAGAGGTTGAGACAGTAGCAAAGGCTATTGAAGATACCACGGTGAAAGGTAAAGCCACTATTACACCGAAGGTTGTAGAGACCGTTGATATGCCCACGGATGAGTTCCTAGCACTAGCTACCTCTGGGAGGGGTACCATCGAGAGGATTAGGGCTGAGGGTTTTATAGAGACTGGACAAGGTGACTTAGAATATGTAGAAGGTGATCCAGCTTCTATGAAATTCTCTAAGGAGAAAGCTAATGCAACCGCTAGACCTTACCTCGTGGTTAACAAGGCTGGTAAAGTCATACACCATGATGGTAGGCATAGAGCAGCTTTATCCACTGAAGAGACAATGCCTGTAACCATTATATATGAAGGGGATAAACCACAAGGTGAGATCACTCCACAATTCAAAAGTAAGAATAAAGTGTATGAACACCCTTCAACCGGTAACAGAGTCTATGAACAGAACGACGGTACATTTAAAGTAGATGCATCGGATAAGACCTACTCTACAGTAGCACAAGCTAACAGAGCTTTAATGGCTAACGTAGAGTCCACTGAGACCAATAGTTTAGAGAAAGCTGGTGGTTTTGAAGGGAAGAGAGTTGTCGCTATAACACAATCCCCTGAAGATGCTATGATAGCTAAAGAAGGTCTGGGCTTACAAGATATCACTAATAAGGTGACTACCAAAGGTTCACCTCGTTCTACCTTACGTGGCGATGGACCTAGTGTAAAAAACAACGAAGCTAAGGCTGACTCTGTTTCTAGTAGGATCAAGAAGGTACTAGCTCGAACTGGTACAAAAGGTACACCACAACGTAAAGCAGTTACAACAAAGTCAAGTCGTGAGGATTCTACTGGGTCAAATTATAGTAACCTTGTGAAGAGTATAGTATCTGGAAATCAAGAGCAGATCTCAGACTCCTTGAGTAACTTCCCTAAGCCAAGTCAAAAGAAAGTCCTGAGGGACGCTGTATCCGCTGCGAAGACACAAGCTATAGTAGAAGGTACTGCTGACATAGATCAAATTATAGAGGCCAGCGAAGAAGCTACAAAGGCTATTGCAGGGCACAAGTTGCTTGCCGGTCGTGTAGAAATGAAAGGCGATGGTCGTGGGACAGGACTCTATGAAGGTACCGATCCAGTTACAGGGATATCTTACAAGGCACTTAAGGTCGATGGGTTTTATAAGGTTATCTCTGAAGGTGATGTTATAATCAATGATGGTCCTAAAAGTATTAAGGCACTACTACCGTTGATTAAAGCTCACGTAGAGTCTAACAGTACCTTTACCATTAGGAAAGGGAAGAGACCTCGTACCTGGGAGGTACTAAATAAAGAGTTTGATAATGTCGTGGCAACAGTCGCCAGTAAAAAAGAAGCTGTAGCTTATATGGAATCTCAAGAGACAGGGGAGACTTTTGTACCAGGTAGAACACGTGTTAAATCTAAAAGGATAGCAGCAGCAGATAAGCTTGTGGCGCAGAAGGTACCTACAGGTGGTCCTAAAACCAAATCCTCACCCTCTTTGGAAGACACTGATCAGATGGAAACTAAGCTTCCACCTGCCTCCCCTGTTAAGACTATCCCAATCACACCTGAACTTAAAAGGCGGTACGAGAGTAATATACAGCACGACCTAACATCAGGTCAACAAACTGAGATTGCAACGTCAGAGAAGGATATCAGTTTGATAGCCCAGGAGCTTGAACAAGGTGATCTTACTACTCTTAAGGTGTTCTTACCTAAGGATCTCCAGGTTGCTGCTGAGATCGCTGAGAAGGCGCTCAAGAAGATCAACAAGAAGGTACGCTTAGTGGTTGACCCTGAGCCAAATGTAGCCACTGGTTCTATCGTATCTAAGGTAGATGAAGATGTGATAACTGTGTACCCTGTCTTCGCTAGTGGTAATTACCGAGGTATAAACTATGCTACGGTACTGCACGAGGTGTATCACCATATCACCACAGACCTCTTAAGTGTTGATACCACCTTTGCAAAGAGGATTGACAGTTTAAGGCTTGAGTTGATACAAAGTTCCAGTTTGTCTCCTAGAGACAAGGCTATTATCGAAGCTTATGATTACCCAGGTGGCTCGGTTGCCATGTGGAAAGATGTGAAGACAGGTAAAATCGAGGTTAATGACCTTGCCTTGGTGTACAGTCTCACAACTAAAGAAGAGTTTATCGGCAACATGATTAATAATACACAGTTCCGTAAACTAGCCAGTTCAACTGTAACTAAGACAGATACAAGTTTTCTTCAGAAGTTCTGGGGTATGCTCAAACAAGCTATGGCCAAACTTGGCTTAACCAAGAGTGACATTACAACTCTCGATGCAACGCTAGGGGCAATTGACTCTGCCTGGGATAAGGATATCAAAAGTCCAGGGCTTGTCCGTGGCGCTAGGTTAAAGAGTTTTGACTTCGATGAGCAGATGGCTTATCTAAAGATTAGTCAAGATGCACCTGTTGATAAAGATGGCTGGATTAAACGTGGGTTTGATAGTGCTACAACCTGGGGTAAAACTGTCTACCGAAAAGGCTTCCGTGGGATAGATGAAGCTCTTGGTGATATACACCCCGACCTCAAAGCTAAGTTCAAAGGTTATGGAACAAAGAGGGGCATTAAAATCATCAACAGGAGAAATTCTGTAGAATCCTGGGTCAACTCACTGACAAGGCTTAAGAAGAATGATGCAAAGTTGTACGAGCGCTACAAGTTTGCCATGCTTAACTACAGGAACGAGGCGTCCCGAGTGACACTGGAAGAGATGCATAGGGATAATCCTTCTACACTAGGTGACTTCACACCTGTAGAAAAAGTGATCAAGACCCTTGCGAAGGAAATGGTGGAAGTAGGTTTAATCTCTAAAAGTCGTGTGAACTACTTCCCCAATAAAGTTAAAGACTTTCCAGGGCTCATGGAGAAGATGCACTCCCTGGGAGAAGGTAACATTCTAGCTGAAATCGCCGGTGATCTTAAAGCAAAGAATGGAGTTGATCCAACAGAGGCCCAAGTGGTTGATGCTCTTGGTTCCGCCTTGAGTCGAGGTGTCTACCCAGCGATGTTGACTCAACCAGGTACAGCTAAAAAGAAATCTATCTGGAATGTAAAACCGGAGCTTATTGAGTTTTACCATGACCCTTTTGTCGCCTTGTTATCTCACATAGAGAGGTCAACCAAGTCTATAGAACAGCATGTTTTAGTTGGTAAATCTTCACAAGGGAAACAAGAGGAGGTAATAGAAGACCTCACATCTAAAAAGAAACCACTCACTGATAAACAGAGGCTCAAGCTGGCAGAGGCTAAGGTAATCCTCACGAATATTGAAGGTGAGTTTGATAACAACATAAGTAAATGGATTAACAAGAAAGCTGTAGAAGGTGAGCTCACTGCAACTGACCAGCAGATAGTAAGAGATTTAATCCATGCAAACTTTAATGAAGTTATGACACCTAGTACCCTTGCTTGGTTTAAGACTGTAGGTACTATTGGTGCATTAGGTTCCTTCACAAGTACCATAACTCAGATACCAGATCTCGCAGGTACAATGAGTTTTTATGGTTTCAAGAGGACACTAGGTGTTATCTTCTCTCGTCATAGGCTATTCACTCGAGATGATATCCTCGCCAGTGTAGCTATCGAAGACATTGGTTTGGAAGGTAACGCACAAAAAATGCTCAAATGGACTTTGAAGCTTAATGCCTTTGCTAAAGTGGATGCTGTGTTTAAAGATGTCGCCATGGAAGCCGCCTTAAGAAAAGCTCAAGCCATGTCTCGTGATGCTTTTACTAAAAAATATGAAGCTGAGTTTGATGGTCGAGGTGAGGTTGATGCTCTTTACAATGATATTAAAGCTAACAGGAAGACCTTCTTGACTGGTAGGTTCTCTCTGTCTAACCTTTCTAACGTACAGCCAACAAGTACCAGCTCTATGCCAGAGTTCTATGCGAAGCACCCAGTAGGTCGTATGGTCTATGTACTCAAAGGTTTCGCTGTGAAGATACTGAATAACCTAGATAACACATATAGAGCTGGACTGAAAGAAGGTTACATAGGGATTAAACCGGGGCACAAAGCAGCAACAGTTAAGTTGATGACTTACATTGCAACACTCATAGCACTAGGTGCACCAGTTGGCTGTGCTCAACAGCTCATGCAAGGTAAAGAGTGTGACTTTATGGGTGAGGTTGCTGACAGTGCCTTGATGTTAGCAGGGTTAAATCGCTACTCAACTAAATCTATATCTGATGGACACATCGGGGATTTCATAGCTGGCCAATTTACCCCACCGATGGGTTGGATTGAGAAGCCTGTAAAAGACCTTAAGACTATGCTAGTCGATGGGAAGGTATCTTGGAAGACTGCAACTGAAGTTCCTTTGGTTGGTAAGTTCCTTTGGAATTGGACAAGTGAAGCTGCTGCTAAGAAAAGGTTGTCCGAAAAGAGGAAGAAGATATTCGCTATTAATAAGGAGCTTACTGTTTCAAAAGGTAAGTCAACGAAGCAAAGGGTCGAGTTGAGCAAAGCCGTGCGAGAGTATAATACAAAGGCACGTAAGTACGGTCTAAAGCCAGTTACAGGTGAAACCCTTTATCGCTCTGTTGAGAGGTATCGTGCCACTCAGAGAGCTAAGAATAAGTTGAAGCATAAGGAAAATCGAAAAACCTCTAGCTCAAATGTACTCGCTGATCTTGGTGGAGCTATTGGTAGCGCACTCAGTCCAAGGGAGGCTATAGCTAAAGACTATAGTAAACAGATCGCCGGTGGTTACACTAATAAACTAAAGATTCAAGAGAATGACCCTCTTTTCAAAGGGAAATACTCCGGTAAGATTTTCCCTAATAAACCACCTGAAGATGCTAAAGACGGGGCCAAGGCAACTAGGGATATTGGTTACGGACACAAGATAACCCCAAGGCAAGAGAAGGCTAAAATGATCTATGGCATTGACTTCTCTAATGGTATCACTGAGCAGCAAGCTAGTTGGATTCTTGTACGAGATATAGAGAAACATGCAAGGTTAGCACGGTTGCACGTTGGAAAAGATCTGTGGGATAATCTGAACCAAGCTGGGAAGGATCTTCTAACTGACTTCAGTTTCACAGGGACATTAGGGAAATTCCCTAATATGTTTGATGCAATACGTAGTAGAGATAAACAACGTGTCATCAGGGAGTATAGGAGATATTTTACTAAGGGAGGAGAGAAGACCGAAATGAAGAGAAGGAATGCAATGGCACTTAAGTTAATAAAAGAGATGGTTAGTTCTTGGTAACATAAATGTCTCTATAGAGACAAAAGGAGAATAAAATGGCTTCAGGTAATATAGTAGCAGATGGTTTATACCCAAGTGAACTAGGTGAAGGGGGGTTTCTAGGTTCAGTTGATCTCTCTTTGACAATGTCTACAGGTAGTAGAGCATCTGTGGTTGTACAGAGATCATATGACAGTGGAGTAACATGGGCTAATCTGGTAGGTGGTGGGCCAATAGATGACTCTTTTGATGGGCTTTTACTCACAGGGTCTGCTAGCACTTTGTACCGACTCAAGGCTACAGGTGTGGTAGGTGTTATCCCTTACTTCCTTGGTAACTAAAGATGCTCTTACTAAATAATAAGATTATAACTAAAGGTGACAAACATATACTGCCGGTGTGTGGTGGTAGTTGTCTAGGTGCTAATAAGGTTGTCAATGGAACCTTTGATGTAGATGTTAGTAGTTGGCTCCCTTTGTATAGTGGCTCTATCTTGTGGAACAACGGGCAAGCCGATGTGACTGTAGTGTTATACCAAGGGGCTTATCAAAATATAACAGGACTTACAATAGGTAGTACATACCTTGTTACAGGGGTTGCCACCAATGATCTTACGACAGCCAGGGTCTATATAGGGACTATTAATAATCCTGGATCTAGTCCTGTATTAAACTTAAGGGATATTGATGGGGCTTTTTCTGGTGCATTTGTAGCTAGAACGGAAACACATGGTTTGGGATTATCGTCATCTGATGGTAGCGGTGTGAGTACATGGGATAACTTAATGATCCGGGAAATACCAGGGATTTAAATGTCTCTATAGAGACAAATCAAATAGCAGCGACGGGAGGAAAGGGATAAGTGAAAATCAAAAGCAACTTGATGTTAGCTTCAGTTGTCAGTCTAGCAGCCTTGACGACAGGGTGTACTGGATCTATGTTTAAAGCTAAGACTTCGGTAAATGATGTAGCTGCAACTACAAGCATTACCTTAGCACAAGAGGAGTGTTATCGTAGTGATTGGATTGACCCGGCTGGTCTTACAGCTAGTGAATACGGGATTATTGTGGCTAACCAAAGTCTACGTGATGTAGCTCTTGCTTCCATGGGGAGGTCAAAGTGTTCAGTTGTTACGGTGTATGATAGTCAGATAGCTGAAGTTGAAGCTAAGACTTCTATGGTAACTGGTAGCCTCAAGTCTATCGCAGGTGTTGCAATTAATGGTATCTACGGTATGACCGCTGTTGCTATTGTTGACAAAGCTGGAGCATCTTTTGAAACAAGTGGTGACGAGGCGAGCATAGCATTTGTAGATGAATCTGACAGTGGGAATGAACTTAATGTAGACTCTCTAAACCCTTCAACTAATAACGACTCTAACAATAGCTCTAGTTCTACTAATACTAGTGGTGGTGGTGTTGGTGGAGAGGATCTACCATAAACTATGAATAAACTGAAACTAACAATCAAAGTAAGTCCAACAGAGAACACTAGGCAGTGGGAGCTTCTTGAGGATATCTGGTATCGAGAGGTGAAGGTACCAAGTGGTTTCATCTTCGATGGAGCTAGTATACCCTTTGTTCTCAGGGGGATGTTCCCACATGGTGGTAAGAAGTTCTTCGCCTCGGCTATACATGACTACTGCTACCGGACAGGGTGTATATCTAAAGTTGATTCAGATCGACTGTTCCTCAAGGCGTTACTAGAGAACGGGGTAACAAACTGGAAAGCTAAGGCTCTCTATCTCGGTGTCCGTTATGGTGGCCACGTTCCCTGGATGAGGCTTAGACGTAAGGACCCTCTCTCCCAGTTGAACGGAGGTAGATAAGGTGTTCATGTGGAAAAGGAAGGGAGACCAAAAGCGTAGGCACGGTGATAAACTAGATGAGGGTGCACCTTGTGAGCGTAGTGATTGCCCTATTAAAAGTGATGTAGATAATGTCCTCAATGATTTCACCCGCCTAGCTGAGAAACTAACTAATGGTCAAGTGCAGATGCAGTTAAATTTAGCTAAGTTGACCGAGGCTATAGGAGGTATCAAGCGTATTGACGGTGATGTAAATAGGTTGGAGGACAAGGTTGACAAGAATAGTCAAATGTTGTGGAAGGTAGTAGGTATCTTTTCAGCTTGTGCTACTGTCATACCGATAGCTGTAGGAATCTTCTTAAGGTGAGAGGGAGTTTAGACGCATATACCCCACTCGTTTCTATCCATATGAGTGGACAGGAACATCAAGTGGGGTATATGCAACCTAACTTTAGCTTTTCTTTTGTGTTGCCCGAAATCTTAGTGACTCTTCATACAGTGTGTGTCTTCTCCAGATCCTCATGTGGGCTAAAATGTCCTGGTATTCAGTCCAAGAATTAACAACTTGTAAACCCTGGGTCAGTAGACCCCTATAACTTAACCGCATAATGTTTCACCGTTCCACCGTTTCATAATCCCTGTTATTAACTATCACTAGTTCAACTACCACATGTACCTCCCTTACCTGAGATCTCACAGATATCGTGCTCTAAGAAGACTGTACCTTGATGCTTGATAGCCTCGTCATAAGAGACTTTAGTTATCGGTTGACCACCACGAGACCCATCGGGGTAGCAAGTGAAGCCTCTCAACCTTGGTGCATAGTCAGCTAAGAGAGTCACAAACTTGTCTAGTGTATCTTCATTGTTATTCTCAGAACCCCACGAAGGTAAGTTGATTGTAGAGCTAATGGCATGGTCAACATAATCTTGCACATCAGCTTGAAATTGTATTCTCCTCTCTGGGTCTTCTGCCAGATCAACAGATGTCTCAATCTCATCTGGATCAACACCTGTCTGCTCAATGATATGCTTAGCTGTACTATCAACAACATACTCGTACTTCCACACGGTACCGCCAGTCAAATATCTCCTCTTATAAGCAACAGAGTACAGAGGTTCTATCCCTGTTGTAGTGGAAGCTAAGATACCAATAGAACCAGTTGGTGCAATAGCTCTATATCCAGCGGGTCTATTCAAGTATAAACGATCACAATGTTCATTCGCACTGCGCTCACTCTCCTCTTTATAAACTTGCATCCACTCTCGAAGTTCATCATTCATACCATAAGTATAACCACGCTTTAGTAGCCACTCATGGACACCCATTAAGCCAAGGCCTAGTCTTCTGTTTTTCTCCCTGACTTCAGACACCTTGTCGTAAGGTAGGTCAGCACGTAAGGTGCCACACACAAGAAACTTAGATGCCACGTTAACTATATCTTTAAACTCAGCTAGGGTCTCAATGTTACCCATGTTAATGGAACCTAGGTTACATACGTCTGAGTCATCCTCTGAAGTAACTTCAGCACAAGCGTTCCTCAAAGTCTCATTCTGTTTATCACCAAAGTTAAAAGAGAAACCTGGCTCACCATGTTGAAGAGCACCTTTCACATTCTGCACAAAAACATCAGGGTACCTACCGTGCTTTATCTCCTCCAAGAAAGCATCATCATAATTCACAGAGACATTGGTCATATCTAAGGGCGCTGGGTAGTTAAAATCTTGCTTCTTTAGGTCTGAAACTGTAAACCCAGTGTCACCTAGTTTCAGTAGGTCCCAATCCTTACACTTGAGGAAGTCATAAATATCACCGTGTTGCCAGTTCAAAGAGGCGTATATTGCTGACCTGCGAGAACCACCTTGCATTACATTCCTACCGTTCTCATTTATAATGTTGATCAAAGATAACACGCCAGAGGATAGACCACCTGTCCTATGGATGATCCTCCCTTTAGCTCTTATCTTACTATAGTCTATACCAATACCACCACCTACCATAAGACAGGATATAGCTCGTTGGGAGAGGCTGGCCCACTCTTCCCTTGTGTCGTACTCAGCTTTCAAAAGAAAACAGTTGTTGTAAAAATGTGCTCTCCTCCCGGCATAATAGATATACCTGCCACCTGGGAGGAACTTCATTTCGGTGATACTCTTAGTTAGGAAAGAACCCTCAGAGTCAGAGAGTGTCTTATTTCTCCTGCCACCCATGGTACCGCAGACGTCATCTACGATCACTCTGGCTCTCTCAGCCCATGTCTCAGATTGCGTTAGAGCATACTTATGTGCAAAGATATTTTGAGCTAAATCAGTTTTAAATTTACTTGTCATATAGCTACCTCATTATTGTTATATCAGATTAAACCTTTTTGAACCAAAGCTCTCTAGGTTTCTTAGTGCCAGTCTAAGCTCTTTATACATAAAGATTCTAACATCCTTGTTACTAAAATCAAAGTCTAGACCCTGGGCTACCTTGCAACACTCAGAAGCAAAGACCCATTCAGTCAATGCTCTTTTGTTATTGCAGATTAAAAGGTTGATAACTTTACTTCCTTCAGGTGATAAAAGTTTTTTACTTACCCAATCAGCTTCTTCCTCATATTCCGACCAAAATCTATCCTTTGTCTGCAATAACAAAGTCCCTGATAAATCACTCGATAATATTGCATAGTCTACGTCAGATTCAAGGTTCTGTACGTTAAGTGCAACTGACCCTACCAAATACCCTTTAGCTTCTACGGTGCATAAATCTTCTTGTGTCATTACATTCATAGTGTCCCTCTGCATTAAATTTTACTATTCAACCCTGTTACGCCTACAGTTCCAGTGGAACCAAAACCACCTCTAGCTCTGGGCGTCTCTTCACCGGATGTAAACTTTGTTACCTCGTTAGGTGTTCCGATGTACACTGGAACTATTGCCATTTGACAAAAACGGAATCCACGTTCAATTAAAAACCTATCGGACAAAGAGAAGTTATGTACATTAGCAAAGACCTCCCCACGGTACCCAGAATCTATGATACCTAAGATTACACTGCATTTATTCTTACTTGCAAGAGAGCTCCTATGTGTTAAGATACCTTGATAACCTTGTGGTATTGCAACCCTAATACCTGTAGGCACTAAGACTGCTTCATCAGGGTGTATGTAAATATCCCTTGTTGAAACCATATCATACGCAGCATCATCCTCGTGTGCCCTCTTGAAAGTAGCAATTGGATCCTCTTTTATAAACTCTAAGACTCTACTGGTGAAGGTATCTTTTGGTAACTTTGACCTCTCAAGTGAGCAGTCGAACTTATACCCACGAATTGTATATGCAAGATCATCTTTAGCATCATCAAGTAGCTCTTCAAAATCTAACTTAACCTCGGAGGTTACACTGTTTAATGTCTTCTTTACTAAGCCTTTAGACCAAGCTGCAACACCATTCCATAAACCCATTAGTTTACACCTTTTTTATTAATCAAGAGTTACACAATAACCATTGTTTTCCTGTTGAGTAACACTTGAGTAGATTCACCGTGAATCATATAAGCCTTGAGTGCCTTCTTAGCGTTGTTTAACCCACGCCTATATGCTATGAAGGTTTCTCTCGGCTTCCTCTTGTTACTACGAAAGAAAACACTAGCTCTTACCGGTACTACAACCTTAGCTTGTGCTAGTTCATTAAGTTCTGTTTCTCTCTGAAAGACATTCCTTGACAGTTGATACTCAGCTTCAGCCAGTGGTGTATTATACATTATTTAACCTCGTTTTGTTTTGCTCTTCTAGGGCGTTATCTAAACGTGCATCCCGATAGATCCTCTCTGGTATCTCACTCATGAGGCTCTTAAGAACCATGACTTGCCTTCCACAGGGTTTACTCTCAACGCAGATTCCATTCCGGTAGTAGCAACTTGGTACCATTACATCTGCTAGGGGAGTATCCACAAGGGCTACAGCCTCTTTGACTTGTAACCAGACATCTTGTGTCTTCTTGTGTGCCTTAGAACACAGCCTTTGTCTGGAGATATCTACTAAGTGTTGTGCATTCAATATACCACACATATTAACAGGTGCATCCCTAGTTACATCAGACCCTTTTTCACCTGACCAATCGTCCCTTTTAGATTCAACATACCAGAACTGCCCGGTCTGGCTGTGACGGATTAAATGGACAGCTACAAACGTTGGTATATCTGTGAACTTGATGAGGTAAAGTTGTGTCCTCATAATAGAGTGTTCTTGTAGGTACAATATCTCCTCTGTCATATTACTCTTACTCAACCTAGGTGTGACATGTTCAATAAGCTCTTTTGTTAGTCCTATATTTGTTAACCTTTTCACTTGTATGTACATAATATATTATCTAACCCCCCCTCTTCACTGTTTTCAACTTGTTCAATTAGAAACCTCAAGTAGTTCTCCGCTTTCTTCAGATCTTGCACTAGTCCATCTCTCTTACGTCCACACCTAAGTAAATACTTTAACACATTACCATACGGGTATGCTTGATCTGGCCTCTCAATATTCAACTGGATCGCTCGATTAATGATCTGTCGTACTTCTATATTATCATCAGGGAACATTTGATAGTGAGCTACTTTATCAACTTCGTCATAACAATCCTCTTGACCCTGAAATTTTAATTGAGGCGCCTCATAAGTTTTCATTACTAAATCTCCTTGTTTAATTGACTTTCATAGCTGCGTAGTATTCTTCTTGGTGAGCGGTATCAATTTGTAATTACATCTATAGTCATAATCTTCAACCCAATAATTATCATCAGTATCCATATTGTTTTCATCAAGCTGATCCTGTGGTGGCCTTTTTATGTAGTAACAATATCCTCTTTCACCTTGTAAATAGAAGTCACCAAGTCGTTAACGCTATTAGTTTCCGGTAGCTCCAAGGCCAGCCGGTGATTTAAAACGTTAACTGTAAGAATCCAAAATTTCTTTCAGTCTTACCCTGTCAGCGTTCTTTTTCTCCTGTAAAGCAAGATGACAATTGTTGGTTATTTTTAGTTCATATCGTCGTATCACCTTCACCGGTAATATCGCTTGGGGCGGGCTGATACGGGACGTTATCACTACAGTCTCGGGTGAAACGAACAACCTGCAAAATATTGGTCAGTAGGATCCCCACAACTAGTGAGTCACAGGTGTTTATCATTGGTAGATACGCTTCACGGTGCAACTCCACATTCCCAATAGTAAGTATCCGGGCCATCTTCACCTTCACAGGCTTTCTTAATTATCTCATTGTATTTGTCTCCAGCTAAGATACGAAGCATTTGATCTATAACCCACTCTTTGTGGTGAGCACCCTCTATACCACCAAACTTTATACCAAATGCAATAGCCTTATCCGTTGTTGCTCGTAGTGTAGTGGTGCAAGATTCGTTTTGCTCTTTTGTCTGCTGTTCACTTGTGACTCTCTTATTAGCACATTTACTACAAATCTCATAAGTTTTCATTGCTAAACCCCCTCGTTTAATTTCACCATTACTTTCTCGGCATTCTCTCTTGAAAACTTATCCACTTTAATTATTTTAAATAAAAAGTTTAGTAGTGAAATCTTGTAGTAACACACGTCGCACAACACACCATCTTCATCTTCGTTGATTGCCATTGAACCGCAGTTTTTGCATGTGTTCATATTACATCTCCACAAACCCAGATTTTACGTCTATTCTCCTGTGTACTTCTTTAGCAAGGCTTTTAAACAATACCACACCTATGTGCCTGAACTCGTGAACAATACATCCATCCTCAGTGAGAAAACCGCCTTCTGCCGGCAATATCCAGATATCTGGAAAGGCCTCTTGTATCTCTTCTGGAGACAGATGTGGGTCATCGTGTATGTATAATGTTTTCATTCATAACCTCTTCGTAGAAAAACTCTGCGTAATTCTCGTCGACAACCTCATCATATATCTTCTCTTGTAAGTGGGTGCCATCATCTAGCATCGACATAATCATCCTGGCAATGTCGTCCATCTGGTGTGGGTATTTCTCTGAAAACATATAATCCAGTTCGATCTCGTAATCGTCGACGATTAACTCATCACCGTCTATTACTATGTTGGCTGTGATTATATAATCCAGTTTTTGGTACTCTATTTGCTTTGTTATTTTCATCTCTCACTCACTCCTCCATAGAACTGGAGTCTTTTCTATTATTTTCTGCAAAGGTTTTTGCACGTAAGATCTCAATCAACCTCTCCACTTCTTCTCTATCCATTTCTCTCTCTTCACATCTTTAAAGAAAAGGGCTCCAATTCTCTTCTGCAAAATCTATTAAATTGTAAACGATATCACCCACCATATTCATACCCCCTTATGCTATAGCAATAGATTCTACCTCAATTTTACCACTACCCTCTAGTTGTCCCGTTGTAATGTCCCACTAGACCTAAGTTTTTAGTATCTCCAATCTTGGGATACCATCAAGTAGGATAGTACAACCTTTGATTGGGTTTATGTTTGACTGCTTAGCGTAGGAGAATGGACTCCCATGGTAGCTTATCAGGCACGGTGAATTGACACCATAGGTCGTCCTTATACCATTATTGTGACCAACTATCTGTGCCTTGGTATGTGTGTGCCCAGCGATAAACGTCCTCCCTAGACGTTGGCTCACTAAAGAAGTATTTATCCCTCTGTGGTGAGCCACTGATACTTGCTCACGTGTAGAGTTAACTATAAAGGTAAAGTCCTCAGTTGACTTAAGTATCTTCCAACCACTAGGTGCCCCGATGATACTACCAAAGTCCAGCATCATATCGTGGATCAAACCAGCAGATGAATAAGCAATAGCATACCTATCATCATGATTACCCATGGTCAGTATGAGATCAGGGAATATCTTAGCTAACCTACGGACACCAGAACGTACCTTCTTCAGTTCTTGTGCCATTGAATCTGGGTGATTAGGGTCTTTAGGGTAACGAGATATTGCATAAAAGTCGCACAGATCTCCGGCGCAGATAACACGATCTGGGTTATACTTCACCTTCATTCTACTTAAGAACCTAAAAGCTTTCTCATCTGCATAAGGGAGATGAACATCATTAAATATTAAAACTCTCTCGTTTAAGTATCTCTTTGCCATAGGCTTTAGACCACTCCGTAGTTATTAAGATTCTCTTGGATGGCATCTTGGTTCTCTTCAATGTGATCTGCCAACGCCTCGACCAGTTCAAAACTATCGTTACTATTGAACCCGCACATTGTTATTATTTCCTCAATAGTTAGTCTACCTAGTATAGCATCTATGTCATCTAATGTCATATGTGGTCCTAGCTCCTCTATAATTTTCATCTTCTTTGCTATAACCCAAGAACCTTTAGTATAAGGCTTCTCAAGGTGTTCATATTCTCTAACTAAAACCTTACACCAGACTCTATTGCTAGCTGGTGCTAGGTTAGGCGCCTCTTTTTTCAAGACGGTGTGCCACCCAGGGCGGTGAGCATAACCCTTAGTTTTGTGATCCTCTGCATCTAGCCACTGGCCAAGCTCTAACCTTTGCCTCTTGTTTATAAATAGGAGGCCCAAGTGAACCGTCCATCCTTTTCTTGAGTAGTTTAAATACCTCTAAGGTATCATCTCTTTGTATTAGTTTTGGTATCAAGTCTGGGCCCTCTCTCTCTTATTGAATGCTTTTATTGTGATATCTACACGAGGGTTCTCAGGACAGACGAAACCAAAAGCAAAGTGTATACCCTTAACATGCCAGTAATCGTCATCTTCAATTCTACCACTGTACACTAAGGTATCTAGGAAGAACTTACTATGAATAGAACAAACGCCATCTAAGTCTGTTCTCCTCTTTGTCTTAGGGTATAAAGTAAAAGTGACTTCTACAGCTTTAAAAACTGGCAGTGTCGTAACTACCAGAGGCTTCATTAGATTCGTGTAAACCCTTTTAGCTTTACTGTACACCCTGAAGTGACTAGAGAGTGCTTGATTCATGTTGAGAATAAAGTCTTTCCTCTTACTGATAGGTACTCTCAGTGGACTAGATATTAGATACTCTGTACATTGACTCTCCTCCTGTTCACAGATCATAGGCACTAAGCTCCTCGTAGTTTCTCAGTAGATACACTTGGTTATAGACCTCGTTCACGAAGCATCTAATATCACTATGATCTAATGTACTCTTCATTTTAGTTGAGTAACATACGGTTGCCATCTCAAAAAGTTCCTCATCTTGTACCGTACTGAAGTCAACATTTTGGAATAACTTTCTACCTGCAACCTTCCCGAGGCCACGAGGAGATCCAATGTTATCAGTGGAGTCCCCAGAGATCACTTGCTCCCATAGTAATCTTCTGCCCTCTTCCAGTGAAACCTCTTGTATAGAGTCGTTAACAAAGTCATAGTGTAACCCAGGTATCTGCTTTAAATCTTTGTCGATACTACAGATCACAAAGTTACCTAAGTCCAGTGAGGTTGCTTTCATAGCTAAGAGATCATCTGCTTCTAAGTTATCTCGATACTCAGCCGAATAGTTATCTACGAGGAACTGTTTACATCCAGTTAGATTCTTAGGTCGACGAATATCCTTACGGTTCTCTTTGTACTGAGGGTTCACTTGAAACCTGAAGTTACTTTTACCTGTCAAGTAGACTACTAGCCTATTGTTTGGGAACTTGCGAGCTAATTTACTTTGTATATCAGCTACAAGTCTCTTGACAACCATGTTCGCCTTGTGTTGAGTCTCTGGGTGAAACTCAAGTTCAATATTACCAACATTGATCCCATAGGAATGGCAGTGAGATATTATATCTTTCTTGTAAGACCAAGTCTCTTCTCTTGGATCGTTTCGTAGTACATAGCAGCGACCATCTGTTACACTTGCACCACGGTAGGCAAGGAGATCACCATCTATAAGAAGTGAAACTTGCGGTTCCTCTTCTCTTTCTAATCTACTGGTGTACAGCGCAGCAGACAGAGAGTCTTCTCCATAATCTACTTCTTCTTCACTCATATGTTTATACCTCTTTTGGTGTGCCCCTTTGTGTGACGAGGTGAGGTACCCTGCCGACACCACACAGGCTATGGGGCAACAGGGTACCTATAGTAAATGTCTAGGTGTGAATACATTGGGTTAGGATGCCTCTCTTATTCAAAAGGACTCTCACCGCCGACTTCATTTGTCACAAGTTCCTTGACAACAATACTATCCAAGTACATAGGACAATGTTCTCTCCCACCGACCATAACGTAACGTGAGTACACATTAACATCACAGATGGAACCATCACCAATCAAACTACCATCGAGTGGCTCCCCACTTTCATCTAGTACACTAGGTGCGGTTAAGGAACCCTTCTTTGTTTCACAGTTCTTCTTTGCAGAGATAATAAGCCTAGGGGGATCGTCCTTTGTCTCTTTCACATTCATACCACAATCTTCCATAGCTTTTGCTAACTTCTTATCAAGGAGGATAGTGAGTTTCCAAAAAAGCTTACCCTCAAATTCATCTGGTTCAACCAGTTTGCACCAGATTACTTTTTGATCTTTGAGTGTATAGCTAAGGCCTTCGATAAACTCTTCTCTGCGATTCTTCATGTTGTAGTATCCTATGTTTAAATTGTTTATTTGTCTCTAAGAGACAGTTATCTTTATAATGTGGACGTTCAGTAGTTCTCTTTGTCACCGGTCAACTCTCTAACCACGGCAACCATAGACTCTTTAAGCTCCTCCCGTAGTTTATCTGTATCTTCTTTTGAAAAACCTATACACTCCGGCACCTTTTTCCACGGGATACCGTTGCATAGGCACTTAAATAACTCCCACATTACAGTGTCATCTGACTCTATTGCTAGTTTTGCAACTGCCATGTAGTCAATACTGTTGTTAGCAAACAAGTCTTGCCAAGTGTGGGTACCACCAGAAGAGGAACCACCAAACTTAATATCCTCTAGATTATTCATGTGGACAAAGTCTTTACTCCTCTTATTGAGGAACCGAACCATCTCAGTGTGAATCTTGAGGTAGGCTATTGTAACAAAGGTTCCTCTAGTTGGATCGTAAGATTTATATGCTTTGATTAAACCAAAGACAGCTTCCTGCTCAAGAGATTCTTTGTGCGAGTAAACCCAAGGTCCACGCTTAAGGGCAAGACCATTGATAACTTTTGTAATTAAGGCTTTATATTCATTAATATTGATGTCTTTTTTAGCTAGCCTCTTATGAGACTCTTTCCTCCTAAAGCTCATCTTCTTCTTCTCTTTCTACTCTTTCTGTAACCACGGGCCTCTCTTTAGTCAAAGACTTTGGGAGGCTACCAAAAGGTAAGAGGGGGTTATCTAAAGCAGTGCTGTAGGCTAAGTTAGGTATATCAGACTCCTCTAGTGTGGCTACCTCTTTGTTGTGTTGCCAGAACCAGATACCTTTAAGTTTGTTTGCATGTTCACTTAACCAGTGGACTATCTCAGTAGAACCCCTGTAGATTGTTACAGTCTCTAAGGTATTAGGGAGAGGCCTTGCATCAATTGACAATGCGACTTTATTGTAAACCTTATAAGCTAAGACTTTATCTCCATTGAAAGATTTTACATAACCTCTATCTCCTGAAGAGTCTACACACTCTACTGACAGCTTACGTTCTAGGTGCCACCGGATAACATCATTACACTTGTTGAAGACTAATAAATCTTGATACTTTGTATTATAAAAGTTACCTAAAAACTCATGTGGGTTGACAATGTTACACCTCACGGCCCGTTGCCCTTGTTGTACCCCGGAGAAAGTATCTCTATAGTAGATAACCTTATTTATGACAGCTAGTACAGGTTTATGTAGATTCTTGGGTTCACCTTTAATCCCGTCGGCCCAGTTACACCCAAGGGTAAAAAGCTTATTTTGCACCTCACGAGATAGTGTTTCTTGGTTAAACCCGATATCAATTTGAATAGGCTCTGAGATGTCTTCTGCTTCTGTCAACTCATCTGTTCTTCTTAGTGTCTCTACTGCTTCCATCGCTTCCATCGCTTCCATCGCTTCCATGTGATACCTCTCCATTTAGTGGCTTATTAATGTACTTCTGCCCATGACTTCCCAACTTTTGCCTCTGCTGCTAGTGGTACATTAAGTTTAAACTCCTTTCCTATCTCTATAGCAGCCTGTTCAAATAGACTACCTAGCGACAGTGCATCTTCTATAATACTTGAATAGACTTCATACTCAAGCTCATCATGATCAAATGTTCAGTAAATATCGTTACCATCTACCCGTTCTCTTATGAACTGCTATGTGTTTCCACATAGATCGGACTATATCACCACCTTTTCTCAAGGTGCTCCCCGTTTCCACTGGACTCCCAGTGTACTTCCTTTCGGAATAGTCTCTGAACATTCTAAAAAGAGTAACTATCAGATATAAAACACCAGTGTCTCCTTACTTTTATAGAGTACACTATACCATATGGGTATCCTAAATCTCTGATATTGCAGACACTGTATCCAAGTTGTAACAACTCACAAATCTCATGTACTTGTGTGTTAGTTACTTTGGCATTGGCATTTGAGTCGCCTCTTGCTGACCTACAATTAGTGGTAAAAGAGTATTTAATGTTTTCACCGTGTGTCATCCACTCTAAGTTACTTACATGGTTGTGAGTACGCACTGTGTCTATATGATTAACATCAGAGAGACACATAGGGTTGGGTATATATACCTCGGCTACTAGCCTATGGATACCTTTTGTATGACGCTTTCCACCCCATGTCAACCCTACAACCTGATAACCTCTACCATTACTTGAAGATTTCATTTGTTTGCCAAACTTATTAAATACCTTACCATCTCTTGTAACAAAATATGAGTGATAGTTCTGCATGTCTTACTCTCCTTAGCTTTGCTGCTGATTAGCATTGAGTTTCTTTGTCAATATATCTCATATCAAGTGAAACACAAGAAGCCTTCCAGCAATTAAAGGAGTTCTTCGATAGTTATTACTAACTAAAGGCGCATCGCTACGCAATGATCTGGTGACTCTCCGTGGGGAAGTTACCACTTATCTTGGCACAGTTTAGCATCCAATGTTTAAAGATGATCGCTGCATTACCCTGTGTGAACGTGTTGAGTACATCTTTCTTGCTTCGCACGAACAGCCTACGCCCATCAAGAGCTGTGATATACTTATTACCTGATTCTTTAAACTCATCTTCAAGTTTAGCAACTAAAAGTGCATGTGGTTTATAGGTCTCCATAAATATCTTTTTATTTCTAGCACCCACCTTACTCGACTTACCTAAGATGTTCCCTAGTTTTAGTGGGCCAGCCCCGAATAACACATTATATTCAAAGAGAGTCGCTAACTCTCTCCGGTTCTCTTATGAACTCCTGCATGTTACCATACAGACTAGACTATATCATATTGTCTCTGATAGACAATCCCACCGCTTCCACCTGCTTAGGTGTACTTCCTTTCGGAATAGTCGTTGAAGGTTACCTTACTTTCTCGCTTTATGCCAAGCATCACCTGAACAATATAGGCTATTCTCTACTGCATGCTTGACGTTCTCGGTATGAGACACTACCTCTAAGTTCACCAACCTATTGTCAGTTGTATCTCCGTTTAGGTGGTTGACTACCTCTCCACTTGTCAACTTTCTTCCTACCAGTACAGAGGCTATAAACCTGTGAGCTAACCCACATGTCTTATCTAGCTTAGTACGGAGATAGTACTTAGTCTTACCCCTACCCCAGTGAGGACTAACTGTCAGCCTCCTCAGTGAGCTACACTTAGTGCTGTATAGGTTCCCGTCTACATCACAGTAGTAGTCCTTGTGGTTAGGTAATGGTATTAAGTAAGGTCTTCCCTGCTGATTGTCCATGGTCTTCCTCCTGTTAGTGGTTGCACTTCTGTTACTACTATATCCCCAGTAGTACTACAGCAGTCACTGCAAAAGGTAAAACCACTAGGATGTCCCAGCAATTCAATGGGTTTTAAATGCGCCATTAGTTACGCATACAATTCGGCCTTAGCATTTTCTCTACTACAGTTCCATAAACCAGCGTTGCTACTGTGGAAATCTCCTACAGTTATTAACTCAGCGAACTCAGGTCCACCTGGGAATTGATAGGCACCGTGAGCCCATATACGTGCCTCGATGCCACTCAGGTCGACACCTAGCATCCACCTCCCTCTTGCCACTCGAAACAAATCTCTAATCTCTTTACCGAATACACTACTTGGTCTTGGTACGTTACAACCATAATTATATTCACTTAAGATCGTTAATCTTAAATCGTCTTCTGAAAAACCTAATGAAATATCTTTGTACTGTCCTTCTATCAATACTAAGTTTCCTAGAACACTCTTGGAAACTACTACCTAACAGTATTAACTTAGCAATCTTAATATCAAGTTCGTCATCAGTTAAACCTTTTTGTTTGGCAGTAAGATACTTATCGACATCTTTCTTTGTAAATAGGTAAAGTCCTTCGTATACAGATAACAAATCAATATCAAGTGTCTCAGATATAAGTTCATAACTGACACCTTCAATAAATAAATTTCTCATTTCCGGTATATTACTTTCGATATCATCAGTTTCATATCTACTCAAGCTGAAACATCTAGTAGTTACTTTAGCAAAGTGCCTATGTCTACCAAAAGATCTCGATACTTCAGCACCATTATGTAACTCTAATTGTTTAAGTATATGGTAATACAGTTCATGTGGTTTAGTCCACCCAAGTTCACTAGCACTAGAGTACCTCTTGCTGACTGAGCTTCTACTTTTAGCAAGCTTCTTAACAGACTCCCCATAGCTATTGCATATAGAGTTGTTTTGCATAGGGAAGATCTTAGAACCAAAGGCTTTCTCAGTTAGATTGTAAAACCTATGATCAGACGCAACCTTAAACTCTTGCAACCATTCCTGCTCTACTTTGAGTAGTTTATCTCTGTTTGGTACAACTTGCAAGACCTCCGCTACAATCTTATTACCTCGGCTTTTACTAGCGATAAAACTTTTGTTCTTTGAAGAGCCGTAATAAGCTCGACCCTCTCTAGTAACTAGAGTTTTAACACCTCTTAAGTCACATAGATAACACTCAGTTTTAGAACCTAAGTAATACTTACCTTCAGTAATGTCTGTTAATACATAAACCACATTCGTGTACTTCATAACTCTCCTAAATACATAAGACTGCTATAAGTTTCCCTATAGATTGGACTATATCTTCACTCTTATTATACATAGAGTGCCCCCCGTTTCCACCTACTTAGGTGTACTTCCTTTCGGAATAGTCTCTGAACCTTGAATGTCTCTGGGAGACAAACCTTGGCTGCTGATTGTCCAATCTACCTTCTGTCACTATATCTCTAATGTACCAGACATATAGGAAGATAGCTCTAAGGAGTTTCCAGCAATTAAAGGGGTTTAAGGTGCGCATTGTATTGCTTAGTTTACGCACCGCTATGCCTGTATCTAGCAGTGGGTGTACCACAGGTAATAGCTTCAGCGGGTACCCTACCATCTCTCTTCCTCACCTTTGCAAGGGAACCTTTATTCTCTGGATCTGTGATACTTTGTATTGAAGATCTCCTATGCTTCAATGTATAGTAAAGTTTAACATCCTGCCCAAGACCTTGTGGTAGACTACCAAAGGAACTCTCGGAGAGTTTAGCACTTGTACGTTTGAACGATCCGTCAGGCATACGCTTACTATTCCATTCGTCTGGCACCCAGCCAAGACTATACAGAAGATTCTTCACCTGAACATCTGAATTTATATTAATCGGGTTAAACTCTACCTTTGAAAACGAACCCTTCACCGTCTGAACTATTGATTCATCTGAACCATCCGCTGTGAACCAGTCAATTATGTTCTTTAGATATCTATCTTCAATATCACTAGGGACACCAGAAAAACTAGAGAAGCTTCCTCTTATATTATCTTGGTCAGAGACATACCTAAGGGCTTGCTTTGTTAAAGAACCATCCTTCTTGAAAGGTCTCTTAACCTGTATATGATTCACTACACGGAAAATCTTAGTAGTACCTTGATAAAGGTTGTGCTGCTTAACAAAAGCCCAGTCAGCCACCTCCCTCAACTCGTTTAATGCGACACTTGTGATGCCAGGAACCTTCATTACAGGTGGTGCCCCTTTGATTATTTTGTCTTTCAGAGACAAAAGTTTTCCATCTAACACGACAAGAAGTTTCTCAGCCATAGTGCTGTCATACAGTACACCGTGCTCCACTTGCTTTGAATGGAGTGCTAAGACATCTTGCTCTAACATAAGACCTTGAAGCCACTGTGTATCACTCTCCGATTCATTATCATCTACAATGTGCCACAAATGGTTTATAACAGCTAAGTTAATCTCTACGTCAGAGATACACCTCTCTAGCATATTCTGTGTCAACTGGATCCAATCAGAGTTCTGAACTTTCTGTTGAGGCAACTTCAACTTCTTCGCCCAAGCCTCGATAGAGTGCTTCTTCATCTCGGGGTACAACATACGTGAGAGAGCTAAGCTATCTATTACCACTTGGCCATCTTTTGGTTTATAAGTAAAATTCAATTTCTTAAGAACTCGTATATCAAAACCACACTGGTTGTGAGCTATAACAACATCAGCCTCATTTAACACTTTAACACCCTGCTCTATCGTACCGGAATAAGGTTTAAACTTACCTTCATAGTCATGGTAAACATTTATTAAACCGGTTTCATAATCTTGCACTACAATACAGTGGATTACTGTCGCCTCGTTGTAAAAACCATCTGTCTCTACATCATATACTAACTTCTTTATCTCTCCCATAGGTCTGGCTCCTCTTTGTTTTATTGTAACCCCTGATTGTCACCGACTCAACCTGTTCTGAGTTAACCTTAAGTGTAAACTTAACCTTTTTAACATACTCTTCTTGTTTATACTCCTTACCGATGATTAGTATCTTATCCCAAAACAGTACAAGGGCTTCATTATAATTTTTAACTACATAGTGAACCTCTTTGCTATCACTTGTTCCTCGTTTATGGTTACTCTTTGTTGTCCGTATTGTAACTAGCATAAGACTTTACCTCAGTATATCACTTAAGCATTTAGTGTTTCCCTTCTCAATTGGTCTTAAAACAATCTCTTTCTCCTCATCTTTCTCCTCCTGTTTGAACAGTTCAATAGGTTTAGGTTTCGGAGGTTCACCACCATCTTGTAGAGTACCGGTAGAATCACAATAGGATAAAGATCTCATCTGGCCCTGTAGATCACCAGATACCCTACTCTTTAGATTCCTAACAACCATAGTATTCTTTTCTTCGTTATCCTCAGACAAAGTATCCCTCGATAAACCTAGCATTACATCGGAGAATCTGTATTGTGCTCTTGATCCTGTAAACTCGCTGGCTAATGGCATGGCGCCTTCGGCATGAGTTACCTTACCTTTACTTTCGTTTAAGTGGTTCACAAAGAATATGTGTAAAGGTAACTCTTTGATAATATTCCTTGCACTCAACATCATACTAGCTAAAGCTGTATTCTGAGATGAACTATCTAAGTGTCCGACCAAGGCACTAACAGGGTCAATGAATACCACTTGTACACCTTGGCTTGCAAAGTATCTTGTAGCTAGCTCTATACGTTCCCAAGAGCCGTTGTAGAATGTACTGTCATAGAGGTACAGTTTACCCTCAAGCCTCTCTTGAGCTGCGATAACATCCTTTGGGTTGTAAGATACATTCGGTCTGTGTATTGGTTTCTGTAGCATATAGCCGATGATATACCTCAGTGTAATCTCTTTCGACTCTTCCAGTGAGAAGACACCCACCTTTACATTTTGATCAAACATAAGGTGTTGTTGTGTTGCACGGACAAAACTTGAATTGTGTGTAGGTATAAAATCTTCTGCCAAAAAAAGTTTATCAGGTGAATCAACCTCAATGCAAGTGGAGTAATCTCTACCTACAGGGATAACACTATCTACATATCGCCTTGACCCGGTAGTTGAACTAGCTTCTACTGGACGTCGGATTGAGCAACTATAACAGGGTCTGCATATAACCTTTGCTTCGTTAGCTCTCTTCTTATAGAGAGGTTTGAGTTTTGTTTTGTTTATCTTAGCTACCATACCAAGTGATCTAGCTAATGTAATAATACCTAAAACTAAGTCAATATTTGTACTATCAAAAGTCCACCCTTTACCAGTTGGCCACATAGAACCTTTAGTTTCCAAAAGACCTTCCACCAGTCGAAACCTTGAGTGTTTATCTCCTATCAAGTAAGCTTGTGGTATATGCTTGTTGTCAAGTAGACCCTCCTCTCGTAGTGTAGTCACATCGATATCGACAACACCTTCACCTAGCCAGAGTCCCAGCAAATAAGGGTCAATAGGTAGACTCTTTGCACTTTTCGAGTAGATAACAGGTGAGTACCTTGGAAGTGAATACACTCGCTCCTTCTCTAAGCCATACCTATGACCAGCTAATAACTGTAATGTGTTCAGGACTCTATACCCACGAGACCTAAACCTCATAGTCCAAAGGTGAGAAGAGTCTACCTGTAGTGTCGTCCCGTCGGTAAAATTCACCTGAAAGATATCTTTAATACCCTGTGGGTGTACATCCAAAACATTACAGGGCAAGCCGGTTGTACCTATTACAATGTCACCAACTTTTATTTTCTCAATTGCCACTAGGCCACTAGGAGTCATAACACGTTCACCGTGTCTTAATCCTTTCCCTACAGAGGGGCCAGCACCCAGTGATGTAATAGAGCCTTCTAGCATACCCATGGTGATACTGTTTATACTCTCCCACGGGTAGCTCAAGCCCCTTGGTAATGGCTTAGAGATATCAATAGAGCTTATTGAAACTATACTAGGTGGTGAGTATCTCTTAGCGTTAGTGTATCCACGGACGAACTCGTCAGTTTTCCCCTTAGATAACATATCATTAGCATCTTTTAGACTCGTCTTGAGGAACTTTACTCTAGGGAGTAGAGCTGCTACATCCCCCAAGAGTTGTAAACCAGTTTCATCATTATCCGGGTGGAGTGTTATACGGTCGAACTTGTTTAAAAAATCCTCTTGATCTTGAAACACTTTGATATTGGCACCTGTTGGTATGGATACACAGAGTACCTTCATATTTTTTGGCCTTAAATGGTTGATCATCTGATGTGCCGCAAGAGCATCTTGTTCACCCTCGGTTATCAAGATAGACCGTTCTCCGTTGTAAAGGTTTTGACCAAAGAAGTCATAACTCATTCGTTCACCTCGAGTTTAAAAAACTTTTTATCTTTAGTGTGGCGTACTTTATAGGCGACCTTTAAACCATCAGAAAACATCGGGTAGAAAACTTTCTCAACTGATAAATCAGCTTCATTAAATTCCATCCGACAACCATAAACCTCGTAAGTCTCTTTGTCAATGCCACGAAATCTCGCAGGGTTGCCACCGAATGAACTATCTAGTGATCGTCGTGGTGAATCAGTAGTTTCAAATGGGTTTTCATCTTGATGTTCCACTGGTTTATCTAGTCCATCTGACGGTCCATCCGCTACACCCGGTCCACCCGCTACACCCACTGGAAGACCATCTTCTCCACTTGTCACAAAGAATGGTGCTTTACTTGTATGGTATTCACTGTGAGTACAACACCACTTAAGCCCATCTCGCATTAGATAGAGGTGACCCTCATCATTTCCTGTGTCATGGCCATTCTCTTGGCACGCTGGGCACCGTTGATTTCTCATTTATAGGACCTCCTTGAATCATAGACGAAGAAAAGCACCAGCTCATCTAAAAGTTTAAGCTTGATCTCTAAAAGCTCTTGCTCTAGATATCTTTTGTTCCTATCTAGTGTCCTATTTAGTTTAACTAAGGAATCTTTAGTGTAGTTCAACTGGTCTAGTTTGTTTCTAACCAAGGAAGCCAGAGCCCTTGCTGACTCTGAGCGAGTCTCCTTGTCCTCAAAAACACTTGACCGCCACCAGTTATAATAAGGTGTCCCTCTCCACTCACAAGGTGTATACAACTTATCAGGTGTACCGCCCCATAGATCTGCTAGAGGACATCGACCTTGACAATCTAAATCTTCTGAGTCCACTACACTTGGGAACTGGCTTACGTATTCACACAAGGGGCATTTGTTTAGATAAAGGTCGATGTCCGGTACGGAATCTTTTGAGCGGAGAGATTTTTCTGCGATGTAATCCCAAATTCTAATTGTCTCTAAGAGACTCTCTTTTTCTGTTATCTTACCATTCATTATAAAACCCTCTTTATTTGTTGTGGTGTATACCATATGTAGTGTAGTGCACCATATATAGTGTACCCATATGTAGTGTACTGTTGAAAGATCAAGTACACTTTTGCTTGTTTTTACTAGTGAAATCTGGTATTTTAAGGCTAATATTAATATCACCTAAACTCAAGTAGTTGATTATTTGTATACCATATGTAGTGTACCACACTTTTTGGTTACACTGTATGTCTGCCCCGTAACTATATTCCTATCTAGCATGGTTGCTACACTATATATGGTATAGCCAAGTTTTGAGGTACACCATATGTAGATTCAGTTTTATTGATGTATTGTATCAGCATTACTGCGATAGGTTAACCTCTTGAAATTACTCAACACCGTGTTTTCCAAAAGACCAAAATTCTATTTTATAGAGATATACTTCGTGAGGCCCCCGAACGAAGGTAGTATATAGAGTATCAATAGTATAGTTAATAGTGTATAAGGTACCCTCTAGTAGTTCAAGGTCTCAATAGTATAGTCCCTTATCCCTTCCTCTAGTACCAATAGTATAGTCCCTTATCCCTTATCAGGTAGTAAGAGCCTCTTAGAGCCTCATAGTGACCTTTTAAATCAAATAACACCTCGTACTACCTTCCACTTGTAAA
>JAFLJO010000115.1 GCA_022712975.1 Desulfocapsa sp. | reverse complement strand
CAGGATCAAAATGTTCTCGCAAAAAGCGCAGAACACAATCGTGATCCTGATATATTCGTCCCACACCGTCCAGCAACTGCCCCTTCTTTTTGATCTCTCTCCAGAGCTTTGCCAAAAACCGAACATCTTTGGTGAGTGCAGCCTTGGTAACATCGATGCTTGCTGTACGAACAATCCACCCCACCCCCTCCGGGATATTCAGCGACTCCATGATTTCACGTAACTGTGAACGCCTCTCTTCTCCGCTGATTTTCCGGGAGATACCAGAAGAATCAGAACCAGGCATCAAAACCACACCGCGCCCTGGAATGGAGAGATACGTGGTCATATTAGCACCTTTATTCCCTATCTCTTCTTTTACTACCTGTACCAACAGCTCCTGGCCACGCTCAAGCACCTCGGTAACTCGCAGTTTTTTCCACTGATGCTGTTCAATATACCGTTTATTCTCTTCACTAATTTCTTGTTTATAATATTCAGGATGAATCTCGTTGAAGGGAAGAAAACCGTTTTTATCGGTGCCATAATCCACAAAAGCGGCCTGAAGACTACTCTCAACAGCTACAATTCTTGCTTTATATATATTATTTTTGGTCTGCTTTGAGGAGACGGTGGAAACATGAATGGATTCCAAGCGACCATCTGCAAGGAGTGCCAGACGGCATTCTTCGGGCTCTTCTGCATTGATAAGAAGTTTTAAGCTTTGTGGCTTTTCCACAGGAACCTGCTTCTCAACAGGATCCTGTGGTTGTTTGTCTTTTGCAGGACTTTTTGCCTTTTGCTTACTCCTGCCACGGGGACGTGATGGTTTCTCTTGTGGTTGCTTTTCAACGGGAGTTTCAGATTCTGATTCAGATTGTACTTCCGGTTTCTCCTCAGGCTTCACTTCCGGCTGCTTCACTTCAGTCTTGGCAACAAGCTGTGACTCAGCAGGTGACTTACCGGAATCGTCAGAAATATTTATAGATTCTGTTGGTTTGCTTTGCTTGGCTTTGCTTGCAGGTTTCTTCCTGGGAGCCGGCTTCTTTCGAGGGGTTTGAGGTTTTACTGTACTCTTTTTAGGAGCAGCTTTTCTCTTTGGCTTTGGAGTCTCTTTCTCCTCAGATTTTTCAGAGGCAGCCTTATCTGTCTTTTTAACATTTTTAACAGGCTTCTCTTTTACTACTGTTTCTTTCGGAGCTGTACTCTTCCACCAGGCACCAGTTGATGCCTTTACACTTTTTTTCTGCACAGCTTTTTTCTTTGGCTCTGCTTTTTTATCTACCATGAATTTCCTTGGTCGGTAAAGGACAAGTCCTTTCCTCAATCTTTATGACACACATACTTTATACAGGTGTCGCATTTAGAAACAGAAACAGATAGTCAAATACTATTGTTTCTATCTTACATTTTGTCATCATCCTGCCTGGCAAGCTGTCTGAGAAATTCCTCTGACATAGCCGCTAAACCACCCTGGATAAAGACTCCAGGGAACCGCAAGGTGTATGACGCTGCTCTATGAGAAAAAAGATTCGGTTCTATTTTCCACCAACATCTCTTTTCCGTATAATTTTTCAGGTATAAACCAAACCCGATTTTTTTTATTCCCCTGATGCGCAATCAATCTCTTGAAAATACACACCACAAAACCAAACAACATATTTCTATGTCTTCTTTATATCAAAACAATCTTGCCCTTGCAGTAGCATGACTACATGCATAAGCAGTCAGTCCTCTATACCAAGTCCACTTCAGCGATGAATCAAGAGAGAAACTTAGATGTCGAGCTGCAAAAGAAGGTGGTTTATCTCTTTATTAGAAATAATTTCAGGCAATGCTTTTTACAGAAGGACAAAAAGAAAACACTATGATTCTTCTTGTAAACACACTACACTTGAGGGTGAAAATAAAACAATTTCCCTTTATTATCAAGGCAAATATGTGATTTTAAACTTGACACCATCAATCCATCCTCGTACATTTCATCGATTAAACGAATTTTCCTTTGCCAAACAGGGTTACAAGGCTTTTGTCCCTTCACTCAAGACGATAGCTCTTAGGGGCGGGCAGGCATTATTACACCTGAAATCCATGCCCTGTCGGCCCCTAATAACTGACATGGCTGCACAAAAATTTCAAGGAGTGAGCTGTGACAAAACTCTTTAATTACCCTTCTGCCAAATTCTTTTTCTGCCTTGCTTCTCTGTTGCCCCTCACCTTTCATCCAGGTTTTCTTCAGGCTGAAACGGTCAAAACCGACGAGTGGCAAATTGAAGCTGACAAGGTATTACGTTTTGAAGACCCTCCAAGCGTTATTGCGGAAGGGAACGTGGTTCTTACTAAACTACGTATTCTCCCCCCTAAACCGGAAAAAAAGAAAACAGAAACATCTACTTGGGGTATTCTCCTTGAAGAAGAATCTGCTGTAGTTGAAGAAGAAATTGTTCCACAGGCAGTTACGCTAACTAAAGAACCCAGTCTTATCACTGAGATGACCAGAAAAGCCGACTGGGTAGCCTATGACGTCGAGCAAAACAGTATCAAGGCAAAAGGAAATGTTATAATCTTTAGCGACACCGACCAGCTCCTGGCAGAAGAAGGCGTGCTCAACCTGGGTAAGGAAACAGGAACATTTAAAGAAGCCACCATTTTGCGTGAACAACTGGATCTGCACCTTGAAGGTGAGACCATTTCGAAAACAGGTACCAACACCTACCACATTGTTAATGGCTGGGTTGTAACCTGTAAAGTTGAAGAAGGAAAAACGCCTCCCTGGAGTTTTGCTGCCAGTGACACAAAGGTTACTCAGGGCGGATACGCTACAATGAAACATGCAACATTTCGAATTAAGGATATGCCGGTTTTATATTCTCCCTGGCTCATGATACCGGTTGGCAATAAACGTTTGACTGGCTTACTCTTCCCGGAGATTTCCAATTCAAGTCAAAGTGGATTTGGTTTTAACCTGCCATTCTTTATTAACCTTTCAGATTCATCTGATCTTACCCTCTACCCTGAATATTACACCAACCGTGGCTTTATGCCGGGGTTCGAATATCGATATGTCCTTGCCCCTCAGAAAAAAGGGAGCTTTATGGCCAATTATCTACACGATGACCTTTCGGATCCTTCAGAAACTGAATACTGGGAAGATACAGAATACACCCACACCAATCAGGACAGATACTGGGTGCGCGGTAAACTTGACCATGATTTTACTAATGATGTGGTCACCCGTCTCGATCTTGATATAGTTTCTGACAGAGACTACCTGACTGAATTTAACTCCGGAGTTACAGGCTTCCAGGAGTCACATGACAGAGCTCTTGATGTTTTTGGACGCAGTTTTCAAAACAAGACCAGTGACGAGCGCATAAACTCCATGAGAATCCTTAAGTACTGGGACGGTATGGCCGTTGAGGGTGTTCTTCTCGGCATCAATGATGTGCGAGAAGACAAAGACAACCCAACACCTCTATGGAAACTGCCAAGTCTTGATTTCACAGGCAGTCGGGTCATTGGTGAGTCAGATATCAGCCTTGACTGGGATACAGATTACGTCAACTATTACCGGGAAAATGGGGTGGGCGGACATCGTATTGATCTCTATCCACGCTTGAGTACACCTCTTCCTCTTGGACCCTACCTTGAAGCCCGTGCCGAAGCAGGAATCCGCAATACTTACTACAACATTCAGACCTTTGGCAACGGTGAATGGGATGAAGATGACAGCCAAAACCGTTTGCTTGGAGACTTTCACACTGAGGTCGGGACAACCCTGCTAAGAGACTTTTCCTTTAACACCGAAGGAAGTAAAGGACTCACCCATAATTTCAGACCCTTTATCCAGTATGACTATCTCTCGGATACTGACCAGGAAGATCTCCCCGATTTTGATTCCGTTGACCGAAAAGATCACCGCAATGAGATCACTTACGGAATTGATAACTTTTTCAATCTCTTTGGGCGCAACAGCAGTGGAAAAACTACGGAATACGATTATGCCTCTCTAAAAATCGAACAGAGTTATGATCTACGCAGTGAAGAATCTGACACTCCATTCTCTGCCGTCAATATACATATACGATTGACCCCCATGGAAAATACCAGGTTCATCTATAAAACAGACATCGATGTTTATGGCGATGGGTTCACCACCCACACAGTCGAAGCTGTATATAAAAACAGCCGTGGTGACTATCTCAATCTTGACTACAGGTTTGATGATGAAGATGATACCGAGCAAATTAACCTGAGTGCGAGAGCTCAACTTTACGATACAGTCTTTGCAGCATACGCAATCGAGCATTCCCTGTCCGAAGACAACGTTATTGAACAGAATATATCATTGTTATACCAACCGGCCTGCTGGTCCGTTGAGCTACAGTCAAGATACACACCAGGTGATCACACAATCAGCGTTCTCTTTAGCCTTGCAAATATTGGAAATTCTCTGGGCTTAAATCTGTAACAAGGAATACTATGCACTTTGATATCTTTAATGGCGATGCAGACGGGATACTGGCCTTACATCAGCTTCGTCTCCATGAACCAGCCCCTGAGGCAACACTGGTCACAGGAGTTAAACGAGACATTAAACTCCTGTGCAAAATTAAAGATATCCGAAACAGCAATATCACCGTTTTCGATATCTCGCTGGACTCCAATCGTAATACGCTCCTGACACTTCTTGGAGCGCACAACACAATTTCCTATTTTGATCATCACTTTGCTGGAGCTATTCCAGACAGCCCATTTCTTACAACACATATAGACCCAAGTCCTACTGTATGTACTTCCCTGATCGTGGACAAAATACTTAACGGGAAATATCGAAGCTGGGCTGTGGCAGGTGCCTTTGGGGATAACCTTCATGATTCAGCAAACAAGGCGGCCACTTCCCTGTCTCTAAATACAGAAAAAATTTCGCAACTTCGTGAACTCGGCGAATTATTAAACTACAACGGATATGGTGCAGAACTCAGCGATCTTCATTTCGCACCGGACGATTTATACAGAGCGATTCGCCCGTATAATGACCCCTTTTCTTTTTTAGCTGAATCTGAGGACATTGTACTGTTGCGCCAAGGGTTCAAAGAAGATATGATTCTTGCTACGAAACAGAAGGAAATGGATTCGGGTAAAAAAAACAGGGTTTACATATTCCCCAATGCCCCTTGGGCAAGAAGAGTAGCAGGGGTTTTCTCCAACCTGCGGGCTCGCGAGAAAACAAATGCTGCACACGCACTCATTATGGAAAACAATGATGGTTCACTACGTATCAGTGTAAGAGCACCTCTAAATAACAGAAAAAATGCCGACACCCTCTGCCTCTCTTTCCCCACTGGTGGTGGACGAACAGCGGCCGCAGGAATCAACCAGCTTCCGGCTGCAATGCTTGATGATTTTATTGAGCGTTTTCAGATAATCTTTTCAACATAAGAGTTCACCTGATGAAAATGAAAAATCTTCCACTCTCAATTTTTCTCCTACTTTCTTTTCTCCTTCTCCTTATTCTTCCACATAGCAGCTTTGCAGATAAAAAAATCCCTGCAGCCGACCGTGTAAAAGATGGACAAAAGATAGATCTCTCCCAAGAAAAATACCAACTCCTTTTCCAGGATCTTACACGTGACAAAACGTTCACCCAAGCTGAACTTGATAACCTGTTTAAAGATGTACAAATCAAACGTAGAGTGCTTGTTCTTATGGATACACAGTGGGAAGCCAAGCCCTATTACGAATATCGCCCACGCTTTCTTACAAAATCAATCATCAAGAAGGCGAAAAAGAAACTCAAAAAACATAAAACACTTCTTGATCGTATCGAGCAGGAGCTTGGCGTTAACCGGGAAGTTATTATTGCCATATGGGGCATTGAATCCCGTTTTGGCAAGAACAGTGGCAGACTTAACGTCTTCAGGACGTTAAACACCCTGTTTGACGCCTACCCGCGTAGATCTGACTTCTTCCGTAAACAGCTCATCGCCTTTCTGATGCTTTGTAAAGAGAACAACTACGACCCACTCAGCATAAAAGGTTCTTATGCCGGTGCCTTTGGGCAAACACAATTTATTCCCTCAAGTTTCCGGAAATATGCGATCAGTTTTGATGGTGATGATCGTCGTGATGTTTTTGAATCCACCCCGGATATCTTAGCCTCCATCGCTAACTACCTACACAGATTTCATTGGACACTAGATGCTCCTCTCTACGTTGATATTGGCAATAAACTGAAAGGACCGGCATCAATAAAGGCGAACAGCTTGGGTCGGAAAGGGCTGGTGGATTACTTGACAGTACAGAAGGAGCAGGCCATTGTCCTTCCCACGCCGCCTGAAAACAGACCACTTACCATCGTGGGCCTTGAAATTGCACCCAAAAAAGGAGGCGGCAAGCGATTTGTTGCCGGTTATCCAAATTTCCAGACTATTACAGAATGGAACCACTCAAATCGATACGCTATGGCAGTCAGTGAACTGGCTGAAGCTATTAAATAACAGGGAAAGAACATGAAAAAAGTGTCCTGCTTCTATATCTTACTATTAGGCTTTTGCTTGATGCTGAATGGATGTGCAAAAAACCCGCTTGAGAAAGTAGCATATGAGGCATTACCTCAATTTACAGACGACTTACAACTTGAGGATTTACTCACCGTATCCGTTCGCCACCTTCACTATTTAAATACACTCCCGGATGATTCATCCTTCACCCTAGGAACTGATACCTACCCTGTTTCCTGGCTCCGGGAATCCTTGAACTCATTTATTGATATCCTGAAACAGGAGCCTGACAGTGCTGAATTAGCGCGTATTATAGCGGATAATTTCACGATCTATCAGGCGGGGGGCAGAAAGGATTTCCCCAGGGGAGAAATGCTGATTACCGGTTATTACGAACCCTTCCTGAAAGGCAGCCTGACACTAACCCCCCCATATATTTATCCACTCTATGCGCCCCCTGAGTCTCTTGTTCAGACACGGGACAATGATAGTGGCAAGCTGTTATTTAAACGAAAAGACAGCAACAATCAGCTTGTCCCCTACTGGACGCGTGAAGAAATCGAAACAAACAACTATGCCGCTGGCAACGAACTGGTCTACCTGAACAACCCTGTGGATGCCTTTTTGCTTCATGTCCAAGGGTCAGGGAAAATTCAGTTGCAGGACGGCACAGTACGCTCTATCCACTATGCGGCATCCAATGGACTTGAGTATTTTTCCATTGGTAAACTTCTTGTAGATCAAGGAAAAATGAGTCTTGAAGAAGTCTCTATCCCAACTATTCGGCAGTACCTGCGTGAACAGCCGGAGGAACAAAAGAAAATCCTCAACCACAACATCAGATATATCTTCTTTAACTGGGCACCAGATGGTGATCCCGTCGGAAGCATTGGAGAACCGCTTGTTGCAGAACGATCTATTGCAATAGATCCCGACGTGTTACCTCACACGACACCTGCCTTTCTTATAAGCCGTAAACCTGTACTTGATGCATCCGGCAACATTGCAGAATGGATTCCCATGCACCGTTTTGTTTTTCCACAGGATGCCGGTTCTGCAATAAAGGGCAGTGGACGTGCTGATTTGTACTGGGGAAGTGGTAACTATGCAAAAGTTGCGGCAGGCAGTATGAAAGAAAAGGGAAGACTCTATTTTATGGTAAAAAACAGATTTGAAAAGATGAAAAAATGAGCTTGACGAGAATCCATTTATATTGACATGTTTACTGCATGTATTACATTGGGAACTATAGTAATACACAAAAGGGAGAGGTATTCATGCAGAAATCATCCATAACAGTCAAAGGTCAGGTAACCATCCCGGCATCCATCCGAAGAAAATTTGGATTGCAGCGGGGAGATAAGGTTCTCTTTAAAGAGGAAGGCAACAAGATTTATTTACAACCTGTACAGGACAGAGTGGAGGCTGCTTTTGGCATAATAACCCCCTCCAAAAGTGCAACTCTCGAGGAAATGGATGAAGCTGTAAAAAAACGGGCCGGTCGATGATCGCTGTTGATACCAATGTACTGATCAGGGCTATAGTAGATGATCCGGAACAACCAGCCCAGGTCAAGTCCTCTAAGGCGTTAATCAAAAAAGCAGGGGAGATTTTTATCTCCCAGATTGTTCAGGTTGAAACAGTTTGGGTACTTGAAACTGTTTATAATCTGAAGCGCAATAAAGTCCTGCTGGTTCTTGATACACTGGCTCTAAACAGCGCCTATACCATTGAGCATGAACATCTTTTTTTTGAGGCACTTGCCATGTTTCGCAAGAATACGGCTGATTTTGCCGATTATCTTATCCTCGCAGCTGCCCAAAAAGAGGAACTCGTCCTGGCCACATTTGATAAACGGCTCTCCAAATCATCTGGAGTAAAATTGGTTCAACAAAGATAGGCTATATTTACGTAAATACGTAAATAGGTCAGGCCCCAATTGAAATCAATCGTGGTCTGTCCCCTATCAATTATTTCTGCTTGGTCTGTCCCTTCTTTTTTCCATTATTTCCATTATTTCCTCCAGCCCCCCCACCTCCGCCCGGAGAAGGCGACGGAATAGACATAGACACTATCCCATCAAAATTTTTTGTTCCAGTTTTACAATTTGGAATATCAAAAAATGCGTCGTCAATATCGTCAATATCACATTTGGCAAGATCTTCAAATGCGATCGACTCGGTACATCCATCATTGTTTCCATCATTATAATAAACAGTTTGACCCAGAACCACCGTGGCCCTGTCAAGACCATCGTCCACAAGGCAGTCCGTGTTGTCACTGTACCAGACCATCCCGCTATCCATTATTACATTTATTGTAGTGTTTTTATCATTACAGATTTTTGCCATCATCTCTCCAAAACTCAGCTCGCCCACTAGGTCATCACGATTAGCATCTACATTATACGGGTTTGAAGACATTTCGTATTCCCTATCATCATTACTATTCTTCCCACCAAAAACATGGTCTTCACCACCACTTAAAACATATGCAGCAAGATAATACCCCTGTCCGGCGGTGTCGATACTTCCATTATCTGCATCTGTTGTATTTGTAACACAGACCAGATCACTTGTTCCGCAAGCTGCATTAGCCGGTCTTCCATGCCAAATGTATAATTTGCTAAGCTGATAAAGAGTCAAACACAAATTATTAGAATCAGTCCTTGTGAGGATATCGGTCACATCATATCCATAGGGTAGAGACCAGGTATCCTTACTCACCGAACTGATATTTAAATCTATAAAGGGAAGGTCGCATGGAGGCTCAGCGCATGGAGAACAGTTGTTGCCAGGATTATTACCAACACGATCCCCACTTCCATCACCGTCTATATCAGGACAGGGAAGCCTGCCATGACTAAAAGCATACGAAATCAGAGAATTTTTTATAATTTGTATATTAGCCTTTTCTTTAGCCATTTTACTCGTCTTCATGGTACTGCGCATAAGACCAACACCAGCAGTCATCAACAAGCCCATAACAACAAGAACAATACTTAACTCAATAAGGCTGAATCCTTTTTGGCATAAAACTGTTTTTTTCGGAGACATAGACTCTTCCAAGTTATATGATCAGGCACAAAACCTACGTGGTTAAACACTCTTATTTACGATGATACATTATTTTGTGACAAGAAATCAAACATTCATTATTTCCCGTCTATTCAATCACCTGCATCCGCTCCCACTTCCCACCGCGATAACGCAGGGAAATCAACAGACAGAGTGTGGCGATAAAGAAAACAACACATCCCCAGGCCATATAAATAGTCATACCCAAATAGTTGATGCCAACATAAAGAGGAACCAACATGCAGCAAAGGGTTGCGCCTGCAATAACCATAAGAAGAAAACGGGTATCACCTGCCCCTTTTAAAACGGCTGCAAAAATCATATAGAAGACATCCAGAAGTATATACAATGCAACCAGCTTCAGAATACCTGATCCCATCTGCAAAATATCTTCATAATGACTTCCCATTTCATCAGCATTGATAAAAATTGCTATAATAAATTCGGGGCAAAGAATAAAAAGTGCATTCAGCGATAAAGTATAGACCATAAGAAGATGAATACCACTCCAGGCAGCAGCTCTGGCATCTTCCGGCCTGCCACTGCCAAGTGCTTTCCCAGTCATACTGCTGATTCCAAAGGAAAATCCAAGAGCCGGCATAAAAGCCAGCGAACTTATGGAAATTGCAATATTCGAAGCAGCAAGTGGCACTGTGCCCATACGTCCCACGATGAGAATAAAAAAAGCAAATGCAAAAATATCGATACTGAACTGCAGTGCCCCCGGAACACCGAACCGAAACAATCTCTTCAGTATCTCCAGGTCAAGTTTCATGTTCTCAAATAATTTGTAGTCTACCCGGAAAGATTTGGAAAAAACCTGCGGAGCCAGACAGAGGACAATCACTCCCCAGGCAACAACAGTGGCAATAGCGGCACCGCGTATGCCAAGCTCCGGCATCCCCCAAACACCATTAATCAGTGCATAATTCAGGGGAATATTTACAAGCATGCCCACAATATTTGCAATCATCACAGGTCTGGTTTTTCCTCTGCCTGTAAAAAAACCGGATAAGGTCTGAATAGCCACATGAAGCACACCACCTAGGCAGAGAATTTTGAAATATTGTTCTTCAAGAACACGGATTTCAGGACTATGGCCAATCAGTTTAAAGAGTGGAGCAGTTACAAAATATGCGATCAGGAGAAGAATTACCCCGGAAAAAACGGTGAAAAAGATTCCCTGCCAGAGGGTTGCCCCGATCTTTTCCGGCCGCCCCGCCCCATGATACTGGGCAATAAACACCGAGATATAACCGGAAATCCCACCTAAGAAACAGAGGATCAAAAAGGCAGTAACTCCTGCCGGAACAACTGCAGAAAAGGCATCAACACTATAGTGGGAAAGAAATATCCGGTCGGTAAATTCCATGACAGTGGTCGCTGCCATGCCTGTGACCAAAGGAATACAAACTCTTGAGACTTCACGGTAACGGCTTTTTTGGCGCCAGATATGCCATTGTTTAAACAGACAAAAGCTCTTGATAAATTCACCTGGCAAATGGATATTTATTTGGACATTTTATTGTACATCTTTTATCCATACTAACTACAATAATAATACATACAGTTGTAAGACTGAAAGGAATATCAATATTTTCCATTCAGCCTTCAGCCTATTTAGATGGCAGTGGGCATAAGTTCATCTGCCATAAAAAGGAGCTGTAGAGTCACTCTAAAGTTGTCATCTCGTGGTTTAAGAATGGGGGTAGGCGCAAACTCCGAGATGTTCAAGTTATTTAGGTAAGCGTAGACTCCGTGGTACGTTCCTAACCAAGCTGTGCAAACCGTTCCCAAAAATCAGGAAAGGATTTTGCGACACAACTTTCTCCTGTAATTCGCACTCCTTGAACCCGAAGCCCTGCAACAGCAAAACTCATGGCCATCCGATGATCATTGTAGGTTTCAATATCTGCTCCGTGCAAACATGCTCCACCATCTCCGTGAATTACCATATAATCATCCCCTTCTTCCACCTTGGCTCCCATTTTAGTGAGTTCTGCAAGGGTTGCTGTAAGACGATCGCATTCTTTAATTCTAAGATGGGCAATATTATTAATGACCGTTTTTCCATGGGCAAAGGCCGCAACAACTGCAAGAGTTGGAACTACATCAGGCATATTTCCCATATCCACGGTAATGCCATTCAGACGTTCCCGTCCGGTAAGAGTAATTCCTCCACCATCACGCTTTACATCGCACCCCATTCGTGCAAGCAGAGGGACAAGGTTTGCATCACCCTGTAACGAGGGAACCGGCACATTAGACACGGTTACCCGGCCACCGGTAATGGCTGCTGCTGCCCAGAAATAGGATGCGTTTGATGCATCCCCTTCTATTTCATATTCCATGCCTCTGTACTTGCCCTTTGGAATGATAAAAGAAGTAAACTCCTCATCACATTCCACACTCACTCCAAAATCAGACATCACAGACAGAGTCATGGCAACGTAGGGTTTGGATAAAACTTCGCCATTTACTTCCAGGGTGGTAGCTTTTGCAGCATAAGGTGCAACAAGCAGCAAGGATGAAACATATTGACTTGATTTCCCCTCAGGGAGAACTGTTGCACCGCCAGTCAGCCCCTTACTTCGTATTTGCAAAGGAGGGCACCCAGTACTATGTATAGACGTAATATCAACCCCCCATCCCTGCAATGCCTCCATAAGCGGCCCAATGGGACGTTCACGCATGCGTTCTTCACCATCTATTTGAAAATCTCCATTCCCAAGTGCTGCTACCGATGTGAGAAAACGGGTGGCTGTACCATTATTACCAAGAAAAATCTCTTTTTCGGGGGTAGCAAGATTTCCACCGCTGCCATAAACAGTCCAGACATCTTCTGCCCGTTCAACCGAAATTCCCATTTGCTCCAAAGCTTTTACAGTATAGTTTGTGTCTTCACTTGCGAGGGGGCCAATGAGTTTACTTGTTCCATCTGCAAGTGCTGCTGCAATGAGTGCTCGCTGAGTAAGACTTTTCGATCCGGGAACAGCCACAGTTGCATCCACTTTTGACACTGGTTTGATTTCTATCATTTGCTTATCATATAGTATTTCATTATTTATTAACAAGAGCCCCGATAAGTGCTTCACGCATAACCGGAACCGGAGCAGAAATCCCTGTCCAGAGTTCAAACTGGGCAACCCCCTGATACAAAAGCATTTCAAGCCCATTGATGATTATGCATCCATTTAGTTCTGCTTCCTGTAACAACCGGGTCTTCATAGGGGCATACACTATATCCATCACTACCTTGAAACGGGAAACGATTCCCTCAGGCAGCGGACTTTTCTCAATATGAGGAACCATACCCACAGATGTTGCATTAATCAGAATATCCCCTGACAACTGTTCCGTATCTTCAAGAGAAATCCATGGACAGCCTAATTCATCTGCCAGTGCCCGGCCACGAGATTCTGTTCGACTGCACAGAACAAAACGTGTCCCCTTTTCGAGAAGACCAAAACCAATGGCTCGGGCAGATCCACCAGCACCCAGGATCACAGCCTTTGCTCCATTTAGATTGAGATCAATTGCTTCTTCCAAAGCACGGGTCGCCCCCAACCAATCCGTATTTAGCCCAGTCAAGATACCATTCTTATTCATTACGGTATTTACAGCCCCAATTTTTTCAGCAACCGGATCAATACTATCCAGCAAGTCCATTACGGCTTCTTTGTGAGGAATGGTAACACTTACGCCCTGTACGCCAAGACCACGGATACCAGCCACCGCAGCTTTAATTTCAAGTGCAGGAAATGGCAGGTAAACAGCATCAATACCAGATGCTGTAAGAGCCGCATTGTGCATGGCAGGACTGAGGGAATGACTGACCGGATTACCAATTATTCCATACAGTACAGTTTTTCCATTTATGGCCATGTGTACTATGCCCCCATCAATGAGTAGATTTCTCGTAATGCCCGAACAGACAACTGGCCGGGTGCTGTTGCTTCCTCTTCATTCACACCACAATAGGTCATATAGCCGCCAAGACCACAGGTGGCAACTCTGCTCACGACTCCTGCACGTCCCATGCAAAAGGCTATCAGGGGGAAATGTAATTGTTCTGCCACTTCCTGCAAGCACAACACACGCGTAACCTCCTGATGAGTGCGGGCAGTTGTGATAATTTTTCCGATATCAGCACCCTTATCCTGCATAAGAGCCATTCGTCCCACAAGCTCTTCACGAGAGGGAGTATCTTTAAAGTTATGCCAGGAAAGAATAAGTTTTGTACTGCTTTCCTTGCGTGCCAGGCGCATTCGCCGATGTGATTCATCGGGCGCAAGGAGTTCCAGGTCAACGTATCCGCTGTTTTCTGCAACAGCTTCAAGCAGTATATCAATACGCCGGTCTTCCTCCCCGGTAAATTCTCCTCCCTCCCAGGAAGGGCGATTGGTAAACAACAGAGGAGTCTTTAAGGTATCCAGGAAAGGTAAAACCGCAGGTACCTTCAGATAATCAAGACGGATTTCAAGCACATCTACCTGAGATGCAATGGAATCCGCAACGGCTAAGGCGTCATCAATGCTTTCACGTCCAATGGAGGCGCAGATACGGATGGAAGATTTCATAAGTCTACTTTTTATTCTTTTCAGCGATTTTAATGGCCCAAGCGACAAGGAGGGAGACCACAGTGAGGTCATCCAGGAATCCAAGGCCCACAATCCAGTCTGGAACAAGGTCAAAGGGAGAGAGCAGATACATAATTGCAACAGCCAGGATTGCTTTTACCTTCCACGGCGTATCCCGTCTAAAAAGGAGGCGCCCCCAATACTGTGCCCGGCGCAATAAATTAAGTTTTGAAGGGCTGTTTTTAGGAGGAATCGGCATAATCAGGGAATGACAACAGCTCCTATTATTTCACGAATTGAACCAAGTTTTTGCTCGGCAACATACTTGGCCAGGCCTTCAACTGCCTCTTCACTTGCCCTTGGATTAATAAAGTTTGCTGTTCCAATCTGTATGGCAGTAGCTCCAGCCAGCATAAATTCCAGTACATCTTCTACAGTTTCTATGCCTCCAATACCAATCACCGGAATAGATACCGCCTGCGCCACCTGGTATACCATGCGTAAAGCGACAGGCTTTATAGCAGGCCCTGACAGTCCACCAATGACATTGGCAAGCCGCGGTTTTCTAGTTCGATGGTCTATAGCCATACCAATAAGTGTATTGATAAGTGACACTGAATCAGCACCTGCATCTTCAACTGCACGCGCAATAAGAGTTATATCTGTGACATTGGGAGAGAGTTTTACAATAACAGGAACCGTTGATTTTTGTTTCACAGCAGCAGTCACTGCAGCTGCCATCGCTGGTACAGTTCCAAATGCCACCCCTCCTTTTTTTACATTGGGACAGGATATATTAACTTCAATTGCAGCAACCCCTTTGACATCGGCAAGACGTTCTGCAATCTCTCTATATTCCTCCAGTGTGTCACCAAGAATATTAACAACAACAGGTACATTTACGACCTGCAGATATTCCATCTTTTCAGATATAAATCGATTTACACCAACATTTTCAAGTCCTATGGCATTCAGCATCCCGCATGATGTCTCAACTATTCGTGGCGGAGGATTCCCAGCCCGTGGTTCAAGGGAAATACCTTTCACAACTACGGCACCAAGGCGATGAAGATTTACATAGGGTTCAAACTCTCTTGCATAGCCAAATGTCCCGGATGCGGTCATTACCGGGTTTTTCAGCCTAAGTGATCCTATGGAAACACCAAGATCGACTTCTTTTATTTTACTTCCCATAGCAACTCCTCTGCATCAAAAACCGGGCCATCAAAACAGGAATGTGCATACCCGCCCCTTTCAACGGGTACAATACACCCAAGACATGCCCCCATCCCGCATGCCATACTGGTCTCCATGGAGACCTGACAGGAAAAACCTTTCTCTTTACAAAAAAGATGCACAGCAAGCATCATTGGGTACGGCCCGCAGACATACGTTTTTGATCCAGCGTCCAGATTAAGATTCTTAAGCACATCAATTACAAAACCGTGGTGTCCAAGGGAACCATCATCAGTAGCAGGATAAACCGAAAGCCCTATCTCTTGAAAATCCTTCACAAGTGGCTCAAGCTCTCCTTCGGTTCTGGCACCAATCACTACTAGTGGCAGGTTATCAGGACATTTACGAGACATCCACTTCCCTAAAAAAAGGAGCGGAGCAATCCCCATTCCCCCACCCACCAAACAATTAATGGTTGTGTAATCTATCTGAAAACCACTGCCTAAGGGGCCCAGAACAGATAAATACTCTCCCTCACGACAATGGGCAAGAAGAGCTGTTCCTCGTCCTACCACTTTAAAAAGAATCTGGAAATATCGGCCATTACTGACCTGAGAGATAGAAAAAGGCCTGCGAAGGAGTGGATCTTTTCCTTTGCCTGTTCTTACCATGACAAACTGCCCTGGGGTGGCAATTTTGGAGATCTCAGGTGAATCCAATGTGATACGGATAATATCTGAGCCGAGACGCTCCAAACGAGTAATCTGTGTTTTTTTCTGGAATTGAGACATTATTAAGATTAGTATTAAATGAACATGACGCCCTGTGGGCAGAAGGTGTTAGGTGTTAGTAACTGATAACTGATAACTGACACCACACACTGGAACCATTCTCACATAAATTTTAATTTTCCGATACATTTAAATGGATATTATACTTTTAGTACTTATCACCGCTTTTTTCTTTGGAGCCATTGTTGGAAGTTTCTTAAATGTGGTGATCCTTCGCCTGCCCAATGAAGGGGAATCCGTTGTATTCCCGGCTTCTCACTGCACCAGCTGCATGGCAGACCTTCACTGGTATGAAAACATTCCTATCTTAAGTTTTTTACTACTCAGGGGGAAATGCAGTCACTGTAAAGCGAAAATTTCTTTTCAGTATCCCGTAGTTGAGCTGAGTATGGCAATCCTGTCAGCAGCACTGGTTCAACAATTCGGCCTGACTACCACAACCGCTGGTTATTTTTTGTTTTGTGCCGCACTCCTTGTTATCATCTGGATAGATGTTCGCCACCAAATTATTCCAGACCTAATCTCTCTTCCAGGTATTATCATAGGCTTTCTTTTTTCTTTTATATGCCCCGTGCTCTACTGGATGGATTCTTTGTTTGGCATACTTGCCGGTGGAGGAATTCTTTATGCAATAGCCTGTTTATACTTTCTGTGGCGAAAAGTCGATGGTATGGGAGGCGGAGACATTAAACTGCTTGCAATGATTGGAGCGTTTCTTGGCTGGCAGGCTCTGCCCTTTGTGATCCTTGCAAGTTCACTGAGTGGGACTGTGGTGGGTCTCCTTGCCATGATAAAACAAAAAAAAGGCGGACAAACCAGAATTCCTTTTGGTCCCTTTCTCTCGGTTGCTGCCCTTGCCTATCTCTTTTTTCAGGAAGAGATTTTCCTGTTGTATGAACTCTATTTGAACGCTGCTATTCTTGGTTGAAATCAGTTTTTGTTAAGATTTCGTAGAAACAGGTGTTTCAATTTGAAATTCTGACAAACTTTTCCCTGCGGCAATATTCTTCCCCAGTTTCCTCCCCACTTCCATTGTTGTTTCAATCTGTTGCCTACTGTGGCCATACTTCGGGTAGAATTTCCGGAACCATCCCTTGCTGTGTTCAGGCATTTTTCCGGCAAGTTTCAAAAAGACTCCAATAGTATTCCAAGGCTCTGCATTCGGGTGCGTATAAACTATTGGGGAACTAACCTGATTTGCACCGCATTTTTTTAACAATGAACGAAGCCCCCAGAAATGAGTTCTCCAATAGCTACGACATGAGATGAGTGGCAATACATCCTGTCCGGCAAAAAGATTTTCGCCATCACGATCCAGCATGGAAAGAACCATGCCGGACGGGTTATAAGACCATGTGGGACCGGCAACGATAATGAGATCCCATTTATCAAAAACCTTGGGATCAAGCTGTTTGACAGGATATCGTTTTCGGAAAAAAGTCTGAAACATCATAAGTACTGTCGATGGAATGGTACCAATTGGAAATCGTAATCTTTCTACTGGAACCAGCTTTTCCCACAGGATTTCAACATCACTTTCTTCCAGACCAACCACCAGCTTTTTCAACAGATTTCGTGTCTGATTGCTATGGGAACACGAAAGTATGAGAATCCGTTTTTTCGACACAGCACGACCCTCTTTTATCTGGCTTCTGGCTTCTGACTTCTGGTTTCTGACTTCTGATCACTATACCGTAGAAAAAGACAAAAAAAAAGCCCCCGATTACTCGGGAGCTTTAAAAAACAAAAAACAATTACCATCCTAGCATTTTTCTACTTCATGCTCAACACCTATGGCTATCTTATAAAGTACAGTCACTACAAATAATCCTGTTGCCCAAATACCAATGGTAATTCCAATTTCATTGGCTGTTGGGATATACTCAACGACATCATACATGGGAGTTGGAACAAAACCGGCAAGAACAAAACCAATTCCTTTATCCAGCCAGAATGCAAGAAACAGCGCACCACAACCAAGTCCAAGAACGAGATCATTCTTTCTGGCTGCAGGAGTAAGAAGAACTGCAATGGCACCAAAACCCAACACTACAAAGCCCCACATAAATGGAACCAGATTATTGTACACATGACCATTATGCTCAAGGCCAAAGAACAAATATTCAAACGCATGCTTATGGCCTGGAATATTAGAATAGTAGCCTACAAAAAGTTCAAGACCGACAAAAAACATATTCAATATAGCAGCATATATTATAATGGTGACAAGTTTATTCATTGCCTTACGCCCGGCATCAAATCCTGCAACGCGTTTCAAAATCAGACAGGCAATAATAATAAGAGCTGGCCCTGCGGCAAATGCCGATGCGAGAAATCGAGGAGCAATAATGGCGGTAAGCCAGAAGTGACGACCTCCCAAACCACAGTAAAGCATAGCGGTTACAGTATGAATGGAGATTGCAAGGGGGATCGAAAGATAAATAAAGAAATAAATCCACTTTGGTGGTTTTACCTGTTTCCTCTCAGCAGTAAGGATTACCCAGCCACAAAGGATATTAATATACAGATATGCATTCAACACAATGGCATCGTAAAACAATATTGATTGAGGAGACGGGTACAGCAAAACATTCAGCGCACGCATTGGCTGTCCAAGATCAGCCATGATGAACATCAGGCACATGATGATGGCAGCAATAGCCATAAATTCACCAAGTATGGTGATTCTACCAAATTCCTTAAAATTATGAATATAATAGGGAAGCAACAGCATGACACCTCCAGCTGCTCCTCCAACAAGAAAAGTAAACTGGGAAATATAAAGTCCCCATGATACATCACGGCTCATGCCGGTTAAACTAAGGCCAATGTTGTACTGCCTGATATAACAGGCAGCACCAATAGCCATGAACATTCCTAAAAATGCAAGCCAGATCCAATAGGCTGGTTTGCCTTTGAGTGTTTTTTCAATCATGACTACCTCACACTATGTAAAAAACTGATGGTTTAGTACCCAGTGTTGGCTTTCTCTGGATAGTAAATTCTTTATCAAGTACCGCTCGTAATTCGGAACCCGGATCATTCAAGTCTCCAAATATTATGGCACCTGTTCCCTGACAAGCCTCAACACAGGCTGGTTCCTGTCCAAGAGCCAGACGCTCAGCACAGAAGTTACATTTTTCAACAACACCCTTCATGCGTGTAGGGAATTCGTTATTGTACTTCGTGATGTATGGGCGTGGGTCCTGATAGTTGAAAGACCTGGCACCATATGGACAGGCTGCCATACAGAAACGACAACCGATACAGCGATGCATATCCATTGCAATAATACCATTGGACTCGGCTCTAAAAGTTGCCTGGGTAGGACATGCACGAACACAGGGTGGCTCATCACAATGATTACACAAAACCGCAAAATCAACCTTGCCAATTTTTTTGGAAGCATAAGAAGATGAGTGATAAGGGAAGACATTTTTAAAAGGTGCCTTCCACAACCACTTGATTTCATTTTTCTTATCAGGAAACTGTGGAACATTGTGCGCATTAATACAAGAGCTGATAGCGTCATCAAGCAGCTCAGGTTTGTCAGTGAATATACGCATATCAATAACCATACCAAGACGAACAGCTTTTGATGCTTCTTTAGTAAGGGTATCTTTAGCTGCTGCTGCATTGCCTCCCGCAGCATGTGCAGGCTCACCAGACAGCTTCATTATGACTGGTACTCCTAATCCTGCAACTACTGACGCACCTGCAATTTTTAGAAATTTTCTTCTTTGCTTATCCATTAGTGAGTTGCCTCCTTCGATGTTGCCATGTCGGGAGTCAGATGACACTCCCAACAATTAGTTTCTACTGCAACATAGATATGACAGCTATCGCAGAATTTCTCTTGTTGAGTATGACATTTCATACATGCCGTCTGTAGACCTTTGGGGTATTTCACCCCAGCAATCTCCAGAATCTCACGATTCCCATCCCGTATGACGTTATCGCGCCATTCGTTAAGCAGCTTCATATGGTTGGCCCGCATATAATCAGCAGGCATGACACATTCTTTTTCTCCACCTGGTGGTAACTCGGGTTTTGGCAGATCTCCTGCCGTTGTAAACCCGTTGAACCAGATTGGAAAAGTCACAAAAAGGACGAGAATTAATAGTCCCGGTATGATTATTCCCTTATTATACATTTACGTTTTCCTCCGTTCCGGTTGCCGTTAAACCATGGTTCTGAGGCCATCCGGGAGTTCAGACTCTGTCCCGTCAGCACCATAACCCATGGCTCGTTTTTCGTTATCCATAACCAATGCATTTCCGACAAGTTCGGAAAGACCACAAACTCCACAACCGGGATTCCAATAATCCATCAGCGAAGTAAGGGTTGCACGATCAATGGCGCAGATACAGGCAAGCATATTAACATCATGTTTATCAATGACATGCTTCACAGCATTGGCCCGTGGCAAACCGGCACGCATCCTGAGTTCCATAATCTCATCAGTGTTAAGACCAGTTCCTGAACCACAGCAGAAGGTTTCCTCGCGAATGGTATTTTCCGGCATCTCAACCCATTTTGGCACAACATGATCAAGAATGTAACGCGGCTCATCCATAAGCCCCATGGCTCGTGCCGGATTACAGGAATCATGATACGTTGGCAACACGCCGGCATTACGGCTTGGATCAAGCTTGATTTTGCCATGCTTAATCAAATCAGCAGTAAACTCACTGATATGGATCATCTTTGTGGATTTGGCATTGTCAAAGACAGTACCGGTGACCGAAGACTTTGGAACCTCCATAAAATCAGCAGGGCCGTTCATGGTGTCCATGTACTGATGGAGTACACGCCACATATGACCACACTCACCGCCGATGATGTATTTTACACCGAGACGCTTGGCCTCAGCGTATATTTTACCGTTCAGTTTCT
>JAFLJO010000113.1 GCA_022712975.1 Desulfocapsa sp. | reverse complement strand
TAATCGTTTTAAGGAATATTTGTTCCTTGTCTTCAACGTAAGGAACCAAGTAGGCGTAATTCTCGATTAAAACAACCGATATTTTTTGATGAGGGTGTTTTTTACTATTTGGATGATCATAAATTGCCACCTCATTGCCTAATTGAATATTAAGAATTATTTCTTCAAATGAGATTCCTCGCTCTTCTTGAAGCAATTCATTTTTTTCTGGATTCCAAGAATATATTTTCATTCAGATAGGGTAGCATAATGTGTGCGCTTTGTCATCAAAAGGTTAACAAGTGCATCCAGTGAATTTCATTCGCAGCTTCAACCTCGATTGATTTTACAAACCAAGACGATTCAATTTCAAGAGCCGTCTTTTTGTACATTTTCTATTTGACAAAGACGACAGTACAATGATAGCCTATTCATTAGTGTACAGGTGAAAGTCTAGATAGCCCATTAGAAAGATTATACACAAGGAGACCATCATGAAAAAAATGCTACTGCTCTTGTTCAGTTTTATATTTTTAACTGTAAATATCGCACTGGCTGCAATCAACATCAATACAGCCGACGAGGAAATGTTAGCCACACTTCCAGGAATTGGCGAAGTGAAAGCCGCAGCAATTGTCCAGTACCGTAAAGACAATGGAGATTTCAAATCACCAGAAGATATCGTGCTGGTAAAGGGGATCGGTCAAATAATTTTCGAAAAACTCTCCAAGGAAATCATTGTAGAATAATTTTTCCTCACCTCTTACAATCCAATCACCTGTCCCCTTTCTACCCTCTCTAAAAATGGGGTCAGGCTTCCAAGTTAGTATTCTCAACTTAACAACTTGGAAGCCTGACCCCTATCCTATTTCTATCCTATTTGTGGTGTCCCCTGAACTATTGGCCTGTCCCATTTAACCGGGTGCAATACAAAAAAGTGATACGCTTTACATATTGTTAATCAGTTGATTTAATGTTCTAATTTAAAAACAGAATGTCGAATGTCGAACAAGGAGGTAAGCGCAGACTCCTTGTTCGACGTTCGATATTCAAATAACGTCTGTTGGTGTGCAATGATCCCGTTCATTATTTTTCACTTTATTGTATTGCACCCATTAGCAGGAAAATAGAGGGCAGACCGCAATAATCTCCAAACACAGACATCTATACGTTATCTTCTTTACCAAATCATAGCAAATGGAATCACGGCCAGTGTTATTTTGGGTGCATGTATTGCCAATAGTGGTCTGCCCCCTATTTTATTCACTAAATTCTGTACCAGAGAGAACACCTGTCACAGGTGATGAGTTGTAAATTATTTCCCAAATTATCAATATGTTAATGGAAATAAAAAACGATGGTGCATATAAGAAAAACCATCGCCAGAGCCAGTCCAACGAATAAGGTTAGATTGTGTGAGGCACGAACCACAATCTGAACCGTTTGTTGGACAAGCCCGGTGGTAAGTAGACGAAAAATTTAAACAGGTGAAACTGAATTTGATCAGGCTGAAGAGGGGGGGGACTTTCTGGCATGAATAGTGCAAATGGAAAATATCTTAATTGCTGACATTTCAGCATGTTAAGGAAGGTGTGAAAAATGAAAAACAAAGATTTGTCGTCAGGATATTCCATTTGTACAAAGTGTTTTAGTTGATTGTGTGAATGCATTTTTCACAAATGTTTTTCCTCAACTCAGAATAGTAAACGCTACCTCTAAAGCCAAAACATGTCAAATGTTAATTGTTTCCGCGTAGCGGCTTCGTCCAACAATGCGTTCAACGCCGACCCGCGAGAACGTGCGTTTTTTTTCGGTGGTTTAAGACACAATATGCTACGCTCGAAGTCAATTGCCAAACTGGTTGGCGGGCGGGCGGGCGGGCGGGTTAACTTGAGCGTTAGCTGGACAAGAAGCCAAATAAATGTTGCGATTACTTTCAAGAGCAATTACTAACTGCCTTGACATAAATACGGGATACCAGTACTGTTGATTTGTGAAAACCGTAATTGAAACACATACATTTAGAAAACAGTGTGAAAAAATTTGGTCTGAAGATGAGCGATTAGACTTCATAAGCTGGATTTCTATTAACCCGTTAGATGGAGATGTAATTCCCAATGCTGAAGGGGCAAGGAAAGTGCGTTGGTCAATTAAAGGCAGTGGTAAACGTGGAGGTGTTCGAGTTATTTATTTTAATCAATCAGAAGAAGGTCAAATAGTTTTGGTGGCAATATATAAAAAATCTGAACAAGAAAACATTTCACCACACAAAATTAGAGAGGTCAAATGATGGATATAGAAAAAATTGCCAAAGCAATAGAAATTGATGCAGGTGAAACGCTACCTGGTATTCGAGAATCATTGCAGGAGATGGTAGATGGTAAATCTGTCGATGTACATACACCTGAACAAATAATGTTGAGGGCAACACGAAAAAAATTAGGACTGTCACAGTTAAATTTTGCACAGTTAATTCATACACCAGTTGGTACACTACGTGATTGGGAGCAAGGACGTTATGATCCACCAGGAAGTGTAATGTGTTTAATAAAAATTGCAGATAAACGTCCAGAAGTAATTAAAGAAGTTTTATTATAATTAATTTTAGCCAAGTTAAGTTCTTCTTGAGAGCATTAAATTCAATCAATGAAAACAGAGCTAACAAACGCATACACTCTGCCCGGCTCACACGTGCGGTTTTTGGTTATAGCTCAAGCATTTTGCCACGCTCAAAGTTAACGGTAAATCCATGGCCGGCAGGTGATACCGGACGTTACATTGCCCGGCACGTTAGCGGACTGTCTTGGTTTGCTTTCGAGATTGCTCGATGTTACCAGCAAATAAGATGCTTATTGGGTTCTGCAAGTATTTGTTTTGTCTATTAGGGGAAGTGGCTAGCATTATTCTGCTTCTGTCTTCGTGGCTACTACAGCATCTAGCCAATTTCTGGGAAGAATTCCCCAAAAGCTGGCTTCTGATTTGTAGATATTCTGATTTAATTGAAACTATATCTTCAAATTGTTCATTTCTGTTTTCAGAAGAGCCAATTGTTTGATTCTTTACGGCTTTACGTTTTTTGAAGCCATGTTTTTTTTAAAGCTTTTTTGCTACTTTTGCACCAACCTCCACTCCCTTTTCGGTCATTTTTTCTGATATTTGTTTGTAGCTTAAATTTGTCCATTTTATGGCACCATCCATTGGGTCACCAGCAATGTGATCATGTATTACCTGAAAAAAAACCTTATCGATGTTATCTTTCGTATCTATAAGTGCTTTTTCCCCTCCACCTTTTTTTTGCCTTAACTCACCATAAATCGCTCGTTGACGATATTTTGTTGTAAATACCAAATGATATTTGCAGTCCCACAACACATGAAACTGCGATGTTCATTTCTTCATAAACTCCCTCCTGATCTCTCAGGGACTTTCCTCGGAGGAGAGCTATAAACCTAGCGCAGTACATTATATCACCGGAACGGTAAAATTTACTATGGTCGCTCGGTCAAAGCCCGAGGTTTAATTAAAAGCAATTAATTTTACTCTGACCCCAATTATTCTATGTTTTTTCCTGCTGACAACCAGGTAGGGATAATGATGTGCTTTAAGCCAGTCAACATTCTCCTGCGTGGCAATACCGGCATCCATGACTATCATAGAATTCTGCTGTTCAGATATCCCCTTCTACTGAAGGTCATGGATCATCTCCGATAATGTTGCCGGTTCACTTACGTTTCCCTCGTACACATGACTGCGCTCGGGAAAGCCACTGCTATCAAGCACCAACCCCAAGGTAACAATCTGTTCGTTTTTCCTTGGAGTTGTTTTTTGCAAGATAAAAATCCCCACTATTGCAAACAAAAATCCTCCGTTGAAGGTGGGGAATGTATAACGATAAAATAAGGGTAGTGGGGAAAACCTGTCATTGTGTGTAAATATCTATTCCAAATTCAACTTTGTTTATCAACAAGCCTATTGCGCCTCCCCCCATTGTTCCAAACTTTCTAACAGGTTACTTTTAATAGTGGTCTGACCCCTATTTATCCCTGAGAGCGAATAATATGTGGGAAGAATATTGGGCAGATGATTTAATACGACAGGCAGCATGAAACCCACACTTTAAATTACACCCATTTTCATGGGTTATACCCGTTTGTGTTTGATATTCAGTTTAAAACTGCGTATCCTAGCAGGGAAATCCTTGTTAAGTTGGTTTCCGTATGATTGATATCGGGGAACCGGATAATAACTTGTTGGGTCATATGAAAAATAGGAGGTGACGGTGAAGGCTGAATTTACTGCCATTATTGAAGAGGCTGCGGAAGGAGGATATTGGGCAATATGCCCAGAGATACCTGGAGCCAATGGTCAAGGTGAGACAATAGAGGGAGCGAAGAAAAGCCTCAAGGAGGCTATCGAACTAATTTTGAAGGATCGGAGAGAGGATGGTATTCGAGGTCTACCAGAAGATGTGATTCGCGATAGGGTACAGGTTGCATGAAACGCCGGGATTTGGAACGAAAGCTCCGAATTGCAGGGTGCTATTTGAAAAGAGAAGGAGGATCGCATTCTCTTTGGATAAACCCGAAGAATGGGGTTATTGAGGCAGTCCCACGGCATAAGGAAATAAAGGAGCCATTGGCAAGAAAAATTCTAAAGAATCTGAATGCTGAGTAAATGGCTTCAAAGTAGTCCAAAATAGGTCTGTCCCATACATAATCGATGATCAGTTGAACAAATAGGGGTACCCCTTGTGGGGTACTGCGCCTATCCCCCCCCCTTTTTTTTTCTTCTTTTTTTTGTTCCCCTCGTTTCCACGCTCCCGCGTGGAATCACTACCAAACCCTGTCAATGGTGGTCTGACCCCTATTTTTTATTCAAATTCCACATTTAAAGCAAAGACGGCGTAATGATCTGGAAATTTTATTAAGCGTTTTTGACCAAAGTTTAAAGGTAGGCGATGATGATCATTTTCTTCACCTGAATGAAGATGATTACCCCAAGGAATTTCGCATAATTGTACGTCGTCTTCTACAAGCAGCCTCGGAAAAAGATGTTTGCGATGTCATGGAACTTGAAGATGAAATACTCGACGAGCTAGAGAGTCTGGAACGAACAATTTTTGATAAAGACAAGGTTATTGAGGATAAAGACAAGGTTATTGAGGATAAGGACAATATTATTGAGGAACAGAATAAGATACTTAGTGAGGCATTAGAAGCTCTTGTAGACTCTGGGATGACACTTGATGCAGCAAAAACAATCCTTAATCTTCAGTCCCCAGATCTTCTATAAATACCCATTTGTCAAGCCTGACCCCTTCTTTCTTCCTTATTACAAAAAAGTCCAGGCCATCCGAATAGCGATGGTGCGTATAGTAGCGGCTAAGTGCTGTACCACCGGTTAGAAAAAAGGGTGTCCCGGCGGCATTCTGCACTATACTTAGCACCCCATTTTGTAAAGGATACAGGCTCTTTTCGTAATATTTTCCCGAGACGTTCATATTTTGCTCTTTTTTCTTTGTTATGGGTTTTCTTCAAAAGGACAGGCCTCAACTTTTGTGCCATTTCGTCGGGCGAAAAAAAATCAAGTAGATCATACCAGCTCAATCTTTCAAGCAGACGTATCAGCAAATCATCCTCGTTCCAGTGTCCGGCATGTGATTTTTCCCCATTGATTACTGCAAACATGTCTTCAGCTGAAATATTGTAATCCCAGTTAACGCGTTTTAAGCATCGGTATTTCTTTTCAGTTAATTGTTTCTTGTTTTTCATGTTTTATCCGGGGACACATTACTGTTTTTCGGTCGACCAGGCCGTTTGGGCAGTGCATCTTTCCCGGTAATCTTTTCTACTATATCATAGAACTCTGCCGGGCCAAATGGCCTCCCCGTACGATACTTTTCTCGTAGCTCATTATCAAAGTCAGGTTCAGTGGTCAGAAACTGTTGCCAATTCTTGACACCTGAAAGTAATGGGGAGCGTGTGATAAGAGGGTCATGGGAGATCAGGCCAACGCGGTATTTTGCACTTGACCATTGGTAATCCCAAGGAGCAGTTACCATTTTTGCTCGTGCTGGATTACGTTCTACATATCTCACGGTAGCAAGAAGAGAATTGTCAATATGTACCGGGCAAGAATAAAAACGCCCTTGGAATAAAAAACCTCTGACGTTATCGCGAAAATTAATCATTCTAGTATATCGTCGATGAGATTCGCCGATTGCCTTTGCGAGGCTTTCTGGGTTTTCAGGGATGGCAATGAGGTGGACATGGTTATTCATCAGGCAGTAGGAAATATAATGGACTCCAAAACGCTGCCCCTGTTCTTTAAGCAGGCGGAGGTATTCTTGTCTGTCGTGGTTGTTGAAAAATATATCCATTGAGCGTACACCACGCTGGACCACATGGTGTGGATATCCTGGTACAACTATTCGTTTCAATCTTGCCATAGTAAGATAGATCATACCTTGATTGTTTTTGTATGACAAGGAATAGGTAACGTGTCCCCGGAATTTTAGTGGTCTGACCCCTATTTATTCCTACCTAACCAATAATACGCTTGTTAGTGGAAGAATTCAACAGAGAACTCTCGATTCAGAAAAGAACAGATTTAATAGTGGTCTGACCCCTATTTACTCATCTATATGCACGGTAATTTTAGGCGGCAAAACGCAGAATTTCTACTTCTGCACCTTTTGCTGAGGCCGACTCTGCACGTTTCAGAACCTGTTCGGTCATCTCTTCTGATAAATAGTATTCCCCGCAGGTTTGGCAGATATCAGCAGGGACGTCTTTGATAATAATTGAGGTATCTTTGCGATGCATAACAACGGTTGTTTTACCACTTGCAACTTCACCGGTTTTACAGATTACACATTTCATCTGTTACCTCCTAGCTTGGTAGTTGTCTGTCCATTGATTAGGATCAGGAATGTAAACGGTTACAATGTAACAGCTATTGTTTGAATTATCCACTGCAACGACAAGATGGAGATGTCTGTTGTCGACGATTCCGTTCAAAAGGTAGCTTGGATATGGTGTGTCATTAGGGTATTCAGCTATTATGTTGCCAGATTCAACAACTGACATGACTTGGGATTTGCTTATTTCCCTTTCATACATTCGCTGAACAGCATGGCCACTAAATGATATTTTTTGACATTGAACCATAGTAACAGCTTACTCAATTGAAATGTTAATATCAAGAAGTTGATGGTTTTCTGAAAAGGTGTTAAGAACTTCTGCGGTATATTTTCTTACAAAGGCTCATTGTCCCTCGTTCCCACGCTCTAGCGTGGGAACGCATAACGAGTTTAAGATTTGATCTTTTCAACTTATCAACTTGGAAGCCTGACCCCATTTTTCTTTTTCTTTGCTTTTCGGAATAAGCGATGCGGCAGTATCGCAGACAAGCCGGAGGTTGGCTTTGAAAGCCAAAGAAGATCAACAACTAAAGAAGATGATAAGCGGGCTGGAAGTTATATTGGACGGTGTTGGATGTTGAGACCTGACCCTTAT
>JAFLJO010000036.1 GCA_022712975.1 Desulfocapsa sp. | reverse complement strand
GATCACAGTAGGGTTCTATATTAATTTATAACCGCAGAGACGCAGAGTACGCAGAGAAAAGACTTTTTTGTGAAACTCTGCGCACTCTGCGTCTCTGCGGTGCATTAATGTTCAAGTTATTTATTTCTCGTTCCTTATTTATATTTTAGCAGCACAGCTTCAATGGCATCCGGCAGAAATGGTTTAGTAAGGTAATCATCTGCTCCGGCATTAAAACATGACTGGCGATCACCAGTCATGGCATGGGCAGTGATAGCTATAATGGGGATATGTTGTCCTTTAAGACGCCTTGCAAGGGCTAGCAACAATGAAGCATATTCCGGATGCTGCGGTGATACTCCACCATTCTCGCATCCGCGAATACAGCGGGTGGTGGCCAAACCATCCATTTCGGGCATCTGCACATCCATAAATATAATATCAAAATGCTGTTTACTCAAGAGTTCTAATGCCTCAACACCATTCACAGCTGCCGTAACCTTATCGCCATCACGTTCCAGGAGGATTGTGGCCAGTTCCCGATTTGCTTCGTTATCCTCCGCCAGCAATATTTCCAGATTCTTCCCTGATTGTTTGTCCGGGATTGTTTCCAGTCCTGGTACTTCCGGCACGCCGGAAGGCTCAACGGCTGCGAGCAAAGAAGAAATAGTATCAAACAGATCCGAACGCCGAACAGGTTTTAACAAAAGTGTACACTCTTCAATTGCGCGGCACCGTTTAGCGACATCATGGTCTGCGGAAGAAGACAACAACAGAAAAGGCGCAAGAACAGAATCAAGCTCAGCAGTCAGCTTGTCTACAAGTTCAAGCCCTGTCATGGAGCGCATTTTCTGATCAAGAATCAGAAGACGATATGGGGTTCCGTATTTGTGCGCCCGTAATATCTCACGCAGTCCTTCCTCGCCAGAAGCAGCTTCGGAGACAGGAAAATTCCATGACCGCAGCATCTCTTTAACAATATACCGGTTGGTCTCTTTATCATCGACGATAAGAACCTTGTATTCAGCGGGTTCCAGAGGGAATTGCAGTTTCTGTACTCTCAGTTCAGCCTGTTTACAACATACAGTAAAGTGAAAAACTGCCCCTGAGCCAGGCTCACTTTCAACCCATATTTCACCTCCCATAAGCTCAACAAGCTGCTTGGATATGGTAAGCCCAAGGCCTGTACCACCGTGCAACCTGCTCACAGAATTGTCTGCCTGGCTGAAAGTATTAAAAATCTCGTCCTGTTTTTCTTTCGCAATTCCAGGCCCGGTATCACTGACACTGAAACAGAGGGAAATTTGTCCATGCTTTGGATCCTTTTTTTCCAGGATACCAACACGAATCACTACTTCGCCTGCAGTTGTAAACTTCACTGCATTACCAACAAGATTTAAGAGAATCTGACGAAGGCGTAACTGATCACCGATGAGCGCGGTATTAATCCCATCCTCAACATGACAAAAAATTTCAATGCCCTTTTCATGGGCCTTGAGGGCCATGGTTTGGGCTGCATTTTCCACAAGCTCACGCAGATCAAAAGTACTCTCCTCCAGCACCAGCTGACCTGCATCAATCTTTGAAAAGTCCAGGATATCATTGAGCAATCCCAGGAGGCTGGTTGCCGCATCATTTACAATATACAAATATTTCTGCTGTTCGAGATCAAGCTTCGTGTCAAGGGCGAGACGGGTCATCCCCATGATAGCATTCATCGGTGTCCTGATTTCATGGCTCATATTGGCAAGAAAAGTACTGCGTGCCCGTATTGCATGCTCTGACTCCTGCTGGGATACACGTACCTTCTTCAACATCAGGGCCAGTTCACTATTTTTTTCCTCCAACTTTTTTTCATATTCCTTTTTTTCGCTGATATTCCGACAGGCAACATGAATGACTGTTTTTCCTTTCATCTCCAGGCGGGTTAACACAACTTCAACCCAGAAAATCTCACCATCGGCTTTTTGATGCATCCATTCAAAGCGATTGTAGCCGTTTTCCAGACAAACCTTCAGCAGCTCTTCAGCTTTTACATAAGAACTTTGGCCGTCCGGTTGCAGTTCGGGTGAAACCCCAGCAGGATGTTTATGTAACAGATCGTCCTTATTCGGATAGTTGAGCATTGAGAGTACCGCCTCATTACAATCAACAATCTGCCCCCCTTCAATCAGCAGAATCCCATCGGATGACTTCTGAAATAAAACCTGAAAAGCATCAATAGCATCGATGTGTTTGGCTATGGCAAAACTGGTTTTTCTGGTGCGATAATAAAGGGAAAGCAGAAAAAGCAGGGTGAAAAGCGTAACCCCGACAATCAACATCCAGCTGATTTTTTGAATACGATCTTCCAACTTGTCAGCAACTGCTAAAATATTCTTCTCGGGAACCATGACAAGGAGTTTCCAGCCAGTTTGTTCAATGGTTCCCCATCCTGATATTTGTGTCTCATCCGAAGACAGGAACGGGCTGACACCATGTGCTGTTTCAAGTAATTGAGAGGCAATATTCTCAAAAACACTATGATTACGAATATTGTACTGTTCAGGTTTAAATGTATCCTGTTTAACTATTCCATCATACTGTGTATCTGTCAGCACCTTAAGACCAAGGAGCTGTTTACCCTCGGTGGACATGGCCATAATAGTTCCCTTCTGGTCAAGGAGGAAGACGGAACCGCCCCAGGGAATGGATATATTTACAATATTGTCAATAATTGTTTTCACTGTCACATCAAGCCCTACCACTGCCTCAAGGAAGTCATCGACATAAACAGGTGCAATACAGGATGTTATCCATCCCTGTCCTGCGGGATCTTTATACACTTCTGTCCAGACCGTTTTCCGCTCAGGATTATGAGTGCTGTCTGCATCATAATAGAAATTATAATCAGGAATCCTTATATCTTCCTCAAAAGTTGTAAGTGGATTCAGGTAAGGATAAATCCGGTTCAGGGAGTCATGGGTATTCAGATATATCTGTGCCACCAGGGAATTGGACTGATGGATATCCTTCATAAGCGGGTCAAGCTGAGAAAGTTGCAATGCTTTTTGTTTTTCCTTTTCACCTGCTTTGCTAAGCGAGCTGTAATACGCAGCACTCCCACCGCTATCAACAACAGTAAGCCAGGTTCCCTTATCGGTTGTGGTATAGCGCGCAAGCTCTCCTTCTTCTGGGATAAAAGGCCTGCGATAGGCACGTTCTGTCTGCTGACGAAAGAGTTCTGTCAGCTGCTCAACCGAATGGAGTTTCTGCTCTACTTGTCTGGATTCCTGCTGTACAAGCACGCCTAGCTGTTCCTGGACAAGCTTATGGACAGTTTTCATATTCTCCCTGGCCACAAAGCTGTTGGTCATCAGGAAGGAAAAAACCAGCAGTAATTCAATGAGTACCAGTGGGAGCAGAGCACTGCGGATATAAGAACTCCATATATAATGCCACAGAGGAGTAGACCGTTTTTCTTTTGTTTTCATTTGGGTGTGTCACTCCATTCCAGCGATGCTACAAATGTCGGGTTAGTGGTTTTTGGGGATGAGACTAAATATTAACAATGAATCTCGGGAAGAATCTTAAGAGCCCCCTCAAAATCAAATGTATTAAGGCAATTCTCTATTGTATCCAGAGTTGCAGATGGCTGTTCCTGCAACTGCATTTTGAGATCCTGCCATTTATTCACTGCCTCAAAATCATTGTTTTTCAGCATGACCGATAATTGGGCCAATTCTTTAGCCACCCTATCCCGGTCATAGGGGATATTCTTTTGTACTGCGGTTTGCTCTTCTGCACCTGCTGCTAAAAGAGTGGAAAGTGAGGTCACGACCACCTGCAGCGCTGATTGAAAGTGGGAAAATGGCTCTGCCATCTCTGTCTTTGTTTTCGCTGCCTGTTCAAGCGCAAGAGATGCCGCCGCAAGATCCACGGCACCAATGGTCCCAGCCACTCCTTTAATCGTATGCACAAGCCTGTCACCGCCTTCCTGATCTCCACTCCCAAGGGCAGCAAGAATCTCCTGATCTACTGTCCTGTAATTATCCACAAATTCTTTTATCAGTCGCAGGTACAATCCAAGGTCGCCATCGACTCTGCCAAGCCCCTGTTTAATATTTATTCCGGCAATACTTCCCGGGAGTGTGGGTTTTCTGTTTTCCGAAGAACTGTTTTGCAACTCCCTGCCATCGAAGTTCAAATGAGTCTTCGACCGTTTATACTGCATCTTTCGCTCATTCATGCTTTCCGGTATCCACCTGGAAAGTACCTCGAAGAGTTCTCTGCGGCTAATGGGCTTCGCAATATAATCATCCATACCGACAGCCAGACATTTATCTCTGTCACCATCCATGGCATTGGCAGTCATGGCAATAACAGGAAGCGTTTTCTCTTTTTTTCGAATCTCTTCTGTAGTCTGAAAACCATCCATCACCGGCATCTGGATATCCATAAGAACTATATCATACCCTTCCCCTGTACCATTGATTTTTTCCAGGGCGACTTGGCCATTTTCAGCAGCTTCAACATACAGTTCTGCCTTTGCCAGCATCTCTTCTATCACCTGGCGATTAATACTGTTATCTTCAACAAGAAGAACACGGGCTCCTTTAATCCTGGTCATGGAACTGCTTTTGTGATGCGTCCATTCATCAGGCTGATCGTACTCCCTTATAGTCTCGTAGCCAAGGATTGTCGTGATAGCGTCAAAAAGAGGAGAGACGGTTATGGGTTTAGCGAGAAAGCCCTGTGCCAGAGAACCGACAACACCTTTCAGCTCTTCCGGATCATAACCGCTTATCATCAATACCGGCAGAGAGCTAATCGTCTTATTCCGCCGTATAGCCTCACAGGTTGCCACTCCATCCATACCTGGCATCTTCCAGTCAATAATGGCAAGGTCGAAGGTACTTTCCGGTTCATTCAATAAAGCAAGGGCATCTTCACCACTTGATGCAACAGTAGGAATAAAAGAAAAAGAACTCAATATGGCACTGACAAGCTGCCCATTCGCTTCATTATCATCAACCACCAGAATACGCAATTTCGGTATATTTCCGGCTGCCTTGAGCACGTTTGCGGGTTTATCTGCACTCAAACCGAAGCGGGCGGTAAAACTGAAGACTGTTCCCATCCCTTTTGGGCTGCTTACATCAATATGGCCATCCATCATTTCCACCAGTTGTTTACAAATGGACAGTCCCAGGCCAGTGCCTCCGTATTTACGAGTGGTGGAACTATCTGCCTGGGTAAAATGCTCAAAAAGGGTGTCCGGATTTTCCAGGTTGATACCGATACCGCTGTCCCGCACAGTGAATTTGAGAATAACCTCATCCTGCTCCCGGGCTTCCAGCGTTACCATGACAGATATTTCTCCTTTCTCAGTAAATTTAAGGCTGTTACCAACCAGATTAACCAGAATTTGATGCAGGCGCAGAGCATCTCCCACAAGAAATACAGGGACATCGGAATGATGATGAATCAGAAACTCAATATCTTTTTTCTGGATTCTTGGGCTAAAAAGAGTGGCGATTCCTTCCAGGACTTCCTGCAGGCAAAAGCCCTTCTTCTCCATGGTCAGTTTACCGGCCTCTATCCTTGATAGATCAAGGATGTCATTGATAATTCCCAGCAGAGAACGTGAAGAACGGTGGATTTTTTCCAAGTAGTCCCGGTGTTTCCGGCTCAGCTTACTGTCCAAAGCCAGTTCACTGAGGCCGATGATCGCATTCATTGGAGTTCTGACCTCGTGGCTCATATTGGCCAGAAATTCGGATTTGACGCGGTTTGCATTTTCAGCAAATTCTTTGGCTATAATCAGTTCCTTCTCCGTTTTTTCCTGTTCAATAATCTTCTGCCCAAGTTGTTCGGTGATTTCCTGTAATTCCCGCATCAGCTTGCTGTCCTGCATATCACTTGCTATGAAAAGCAGTGCCTGAACAGCACCGTCCTCACTCCACATAATTGATCCGGAAAGAAAAATGGGGATTTTCCTGTTATTGCCGGATCGACAATCCACATCCAACTCCGTGAAAGATTTTCCTTTGGCAAGGTTTATCAGTTTTTCATTAAGAATCCCATCGTCGTCTTCTACAAATAGTTCTCTGACCTGCCTGCCTGACAGCTCTTTTTCTGTATGGTCAAGGAGTTTGCAGGCTGCATCATTTACTTTTTCAATAACACCGTCCTGTGACGTGACAATGAGAATCTCATCCATGGAGGAAATAATATTATCGGTATAATCCCTAGCCCTAACAAGCTCGCTGCTAAAAGATTTCAGCTTTGAGGCCATGGTATTAAATACTCGTGCCAATACGCCGAATTCATCATTCGAGCGTATTTCGATTCTGGCATCAAACTCACCCGCACCGACTTTCTTTACTGCCCGGATCATTCTATTCAAATGCCTGGTAATCCAGTAGTGAGTCACAAGCCATCTACCTGAGAACACTACAACAAGCAAGAAAACAACTATAAATATGGCAATTTTTTTCTGCTTTTTAACATAAGCAAAAATCTCTTCTGTTTCGTATTTAAGCACCAGTATCCAATCCATACCCTCAAAATCTGCATATTCAGAACATTGATAAACAAACAACTCCTCCCCCTCACCTGCAGTATCACCTTTACCGATATACCAGTGAGCAAAATGGTCCTCTTGCCAGGGTATATTCAGCGTACTTCCCATATCATCCCCAATGGAGAACTCTTTTTCTGAGGCGTAAATAAGCCTCCCGTCATGGGTCAGAAGTTTAACGTCCACAGTGCTATCTCTGCTCGTCGGGTCTCCAGTATGCTTTTTCAACTTCGTCCCCATTTTATCCAGGAGAGAGAAAAACTTCTGTACGTTCACGACACCTTTGACAACACCCGCCAGGTTTCCATTTTCATCATCCCTGCGAATGCAGATACTAAATGAATACTCCCCTGTGCTCTCATCATATTCAAGATCGGAAACATAGACTCCCGTTTCCACAGCCTTTTTCCACCAATATTCATCTGCCTGAAAGTAATCTGAGGTAGGACTGCTGAGAACGGTGATGAGACCATACTTATTGGTCAAAAAGATCTCTCTAAAGGGAGGTGTATCTGCATCCCCCTGCCACAGAGAATTTTTTTTTCTTACAACAGTAGAAAGTTTATGGGTCAGCAACTGATCCATAAATGGAGTTGCTATACCGCTGAATGTGGCAGTTTTCCAGAGTTCATCCTGCTTGTCAATGTAAGCTGTTTTTTCCGTTTCAGTCATTCCGGAAAACAGCTCTGTAAATTTTTTATTGGATTTTACTATTTCGAGATACACCAATCCCCCCGACCCTAATCCTTGCATTTTTACTATCAAATGATCCATCTGGAGGTCCAGTAATTTTAGTGTTATTGCAGCTTCCCTCTGAGCCTGCTCAACCCTCACTGTCACCAGAAGTTTTTCCGTTTGATGGAAAAACAGAAAGCCTGCAATTCCCACCAGAGCAATAACCACAACGAACGTCAATAATAATTTATTCCCGATTTTCATGCTTCTTCCGTAGGATCATTGATATTTTAAGACACTTCATTTTATAGCTACCCGCTGGTAACAAAAGAGTTTCAATGGAGCAGATTTGTCGGAAGATGCAAATTTGCTAATTTGCATTCAGAAGGATATCACTAACGGCATGGCGTCTCGTCACTATCACCATATTTCAGAGCAATTTCCCTGAACACCTCCTGCACTTCGACAAAAGCATCCACAAGTTCCGGATCAAAATGTTCACCTCTCCCCGCAATGATTATAGCCGCTGCCTTTTCATGGGAAAAAGCTGCTTTGTAGGCTCGCTTGCTAATCAGGGCATCATAAACATCAGCCACAGCCATAAGCCGGCCTGACAATGGAATATCGTCACCGCTAATCCCTTCAGGATAGCCCTGACCATTCCACTTTTCATGGTGAGTATAGGCTATTTCACGAGCCATGGTCAGAAAGGTGGTGCTGTTTCCCGCACCAATCTCCTGCTCTGCCTTGACTATGGCATCACGACCATAGGTGGTATGTTTTTTCATCACGGCAAACTCCTCTTCTGTCAGTTTCCCCGGTTTCAAGAGGATACTGTCTGCTATCCCGACCTTGCCGATGTCATGTAACGGGGCAGATTTAAAGAGAAGCTCTATTCGGACAGCATCAAGATAAGCCAAATATTTTCCTGCTTTTATCAGTTGTTCTGCCAGTACCCGTACATAGTGCTGAGTACGCATAATATGTTTCCCCGTTTCATTGTCACGTGTTTCGGCAAGAACAGCCATGCTATAGATTGTCACATCCTGAGTATGAAGAATTTCCAAGGTACGTTTCCTTACTCGTTCTTCCAGTTCCCGGTTCTGGTCATACAGAGCAAGGTGCGTCTCTACCCTGGCCCGGACAATTATCGGACTTATGGGCTTGGTAATATAGTCAACACCTCCAACTTCAAACCCTCTGGCCTCATTTTCATTTTCTCCCATGGCGGTCACAAAGATAACCGGAATTTTCCTGGTGACAGCGCTTTTTTTGAGGCGCCCGCAAACTTCAAACCCGTCCAGGCCGGGCATCACGATATCCAGAAGAATGAGATCCGGACATGGCAACTCTTGAGCCACACGCAGAGCAGTATACCCATTAGTGGCCACCACGATGTCATACCTGTTTTCTAAAGCCTTCCCCAACAGGGTGATGTTACCGGGAGTATCATCGACAATCAGAATTTTCTGTTTTATCAGGGGGAATAGCACCTTTTGTTGTTCCATAACTGTTTCCACTATGTACCGTTCCTAATCATTGCTGATGGGTAAGGAACGTACACTCTCCCTCATCATTGTGAATCAGACCTTAAATTGACTCACCATCCCAGTTAATCGTTCTGCAAGTTTGCTCAACTCTTCAGCGCTGACATTCACCTGGCTGCTACTTTTATTTATTTCATCTGAAGCATGTCCCACTTCAGCAATGTTTGCAGCCACTTCTCCGGTAACAGATGATGCCTGTGCTACATTCTCATTGACTTCCTGGATACCTTGTGAAGCCTGGGCAACGTTGTCGGCTATTTCCTGGGTGGCACCAGCCTGCTCTTCAACGGTTATGGAAATAGAAGACACCATTTCATTTACTTCACTTATAATTTCTGAGATTTTGGATATCTCTGCTACCGAATCATTTGTTACACTTTGAACCGTTAAAATCTTATCTTTTATTTCACCGGTTGCGGCAGATGTTTGTTTGGCAAGATCTTTAATCTCGTTGGCAACAACAGCAAAGCCTTTGCCGGCCTCTCCAGCCCGTGCTGCTTCAATGGTCGCATTGAGTGCAAGAAGGTTTGTCTGTTCTGAAATTTCCGTGATTGCCTCTGTTACCTTACCTATCTCCCGAGCTGCAATACCAAGTTCGTTGATTTGCCGGGAGGCATTTTGAGACTGGGTGACGGCGCTTTCAGTGATAGATCTGGTTCTTTCAGTATTTGAGGCAATTTCTGTAATTGTTGTGGACATCTCTTCAGCTGCTGCTGCAACCATGTTTACATTGACTGACGTTTCCTCAGAAGCTGCGGCAACAGAGTTCATATTTACATTCATCTCCTCGGCTGCTGCGGCAACGCCATTTGCTTTGCCGGTTGTCTGTTCAGCATTGGAAGACATCTGGTTGGAAATTGCTAAAAGTTCTGTGGAAGCAGACGATAACGTTTGGACACCGGTGGAAATATCCTTAAACATCTTGCGAAGATTATCACCCATTTCATTTAATGCCTGCGCAAGTACACCAACTTCATCTTTTTGTTGAATATCCAGATGTTGAGTCAAATCACCTTCTGAAATTATTTTTGCAAACGTAACACTTTTGATAAGCGGCCTGGATATTGCCCGTGCAATCAGCAGAGAGATTACCATACCTGCAAGAACAGCAAGAACAGTCATGATGGCGACAGTTCTTTTTGTACCTTGGGCTGCTTGCAGCATGGCCTCGTCGCTCATCATATTTTCCCTCACCTCATGGCGCATTTCATTTAAGATTTTTTGGATCTGGTACAGACTTGGCTGTGTTTTACCTGCAAAGATATGACTGGCTTCAGTCATACTATCTACAATGGCACTTGACCGTTCTTTCATGTTGTCCAGGATATCCAGCACATCTTTAAGTGCAGGAACGGTCTCAGAGGTGAAAACCTGCATAGCATTACCGGATAACATTGTATTTTTTTGTTCAACGCCAATCTCTCCAGATTGCTCTTGTTTATTGGCTTTTTGGATGTTCAGGGCTGATGCATACAGTTTTGCATGTGGCCCCTTTAACTCTTCAATGAGGCGCGCCAGTTCCGGATCATAGGCCGCAACATTTTTGCCTTTTTCTCCATAGAGAAATATACCCGATTTACACTTGTTTTGATCTGTCTGTACGTCGAGTTCAGGAAGATTGTTTATAAAAAAATCCTGGATTTTACTAAACCATTTGAGATGATCCATTTCTCTTGCAACAAGAAACTCAGACAGGTGAAGATCCGCCTGTATAAATTGTTTTTTGATATCAATAACAGATTCGTATAGATCGGCGTGAGGTTTTTCAATCTCTTTTAAGAGTGGAGCAAGAGACGGCACCAGAATTTCGGCTTTTTTTCTATCTTCGCCATAGAGCCACTGCCCAAAGGCAGACTGACGAGCATCGGTCTGTACAGTAAGCTCAGTTATACGATCGTCTGTGAGCAATGCGTTGACTTCATTGACCCAGTTAAGGTAATCGACCTTTACTTGTGCCAGAGTGCCATCGAGCTTATTCCCAGTAATGACCTCTTCGGCGTTAAGCACAATCTTTCCGATACCTGAAAAACTGATTAACCCTAGCATACTGAGTAGAACTAATACCAGTCCAAAGCTAACACCTAGTTTTTTGGCAATTGATAAATTTTTCCACATTGTTATTTTCTCCTGTTTTTGGATAACCCACACTTGCAATGTGAGCCTTTTGTTTTGCTTTTTTTAAAATTGACCTAGAATTGTTTTAAAATATCCCACAAATTACGATCTTAAGTCAATGCATAAACACGTATTGCTACACGTACTATTGATACGTATTGCACTTGGCATTATTTTAAACATCGCTATAAATAAAGTGTGTTACAATTAACCCAATGCACAAACACCACTGACAATGAAAACCATTCCCAGCGGTGTTTTTTACTTTAATATTTTATTTATATGGGTAAAACTGAGGGGATTAATGAAATTGGATGACCGTTCCAGGAGGGGAATTACAAGTGTGACAGCAGATATTCACGAAGATTCGCAGTTCTTTTTTTCAAACCTACTTTCTTTCTAATTCTACTACGATGAACCTCTATGGTGCGAAGAGAGATACCAAGGAAAGAAGCAATCTCTTTTGAAGTCTTTCCCATTTTAATAAAATTTGCCACCTGCATTTCTGCCGGTGTCAATTTAGCAAGACTTGCCAAGTAGCCAGAAAAAGGGTCCACTATTTCATTAAGATTAATAATGGCGGCTTGGAGGATAATCTTATATTTTTCTGTGCTGATAACGGATTCAAGCTTTTCAAGATAAGGGCGAACAAGTTTGTTAACATTGGACATGATCTCATTTTCAAGCTCAAGCTTTTCCTGATCCCTTCGGCGCAAGAGAACCTCTAGGGCTGTGTTTGTTTCCTGCAGATTTCTCTGTGTCTTCAAAAGCTCGGTGGTTCGCTCGGCGACAAGTAATTCTGCATTATGTCGAGCCTTTTGCAGAGAAAGATGAGTATGGATTCTGCTTTTGACTATATCTAAATTGAAAGGTTTTCTTATATAGTCAACTGCTCCGAACCTAAGCCCTTTTGATTCATCTTCCAAAGTTGATTTTGCAGTGATGAATATTATTGGAATATTTCTGCTTTTCTTTTTTTCCTTTAATCGTTGACAAACTTCATATCCATCCATCTCAGGCATCACAATATCGAGCAGGATCAAATCCGGTAAAATTCTCTCAACTTGTTTCAGAGCATCATTACCACTGGTAGCAATAAAAACTTGGTAATCATGGGAAAGAGACTCCCCTAACACATTGATATTTAATGGTGTGTCGTCAACAATTAAAATATTTTGTTTTGTTAGATTGAAATCCACGTATGCTCTTTCTCCAAATCGGTCTCTTTAGCGGGGGCAATCTACAAGATTGAACCTAGCTAGAGTGGTAGTCTACAATATCCAAGTTTGAAAAATCTTCAAAGTCAGCTATATTTTTCCCTCCCCGTAGCCTGTCTGTTCCGGCTAGTTATCCTCTACCCGCTGCAGCGGACAATTGCTGCAACGGGGGTTTTTCTTTTTACAAAACTCCTTTGCCACAGCAACAATCAATGCATGGTACTCATTAAATAGTGACACTTCTTCAGGCAAACTATCCAGGAACTCCTGCTGCAAACTATAATAATCCGTATCTTCTTCAACAAGCCCATGACGGGAAAAGACACGATGGGTGTAGGTATCGATAACAAAAATCGGTTTCCTGGCAGCATACAGAAGAATGGCATCCGCAGTTTCAGGACCAACTCCTTTTACTCGCAGCAAATTTTTCCGGGAATCATCCAAGCTGTCCTCAAAAAGAAAGGAAGGCTCGCCCTCATATTCATCAACAATCATCTGCAACAGGTTTTTCAGTCTGCGAGCTTTAATATTATAATATCCTGCCGGTCGGATATACTCTGCAAGAACTCCAGTGTCCATTTTGTGGAGACTGGAAAACAAAAGCTGACCTCCATTTTTAAGATTAGCAATGGCCTTTTCCACATTTGTCCAGTTAGTATTCTGGGTCAAAACAGCACCAACCATAACTTCAAATTCAGTTTCTCCGGGCCACCATTCCTGTGGGCCGTAATGAGCAAACAATCTGTCATAAACTCTTAGAAAAAGGTTGCTATTTTCTGCTTGCATTCTCCTCGTCAATCCCCCAGACAAATTCCGATATCCCTGGCAGTAAGAACTTTATCGCTTTGCATATCCACTTTTTTTCTCGATTTCACAGCATCTTCAAGAGGAACCGAACTCATATGAGGAGAAGCCAGAGCTACCATATGGCCAAACTCTCCCTTCTCTACCAGACGAACAGCTGCCGCTCCAAAACGCATTGCAAGTAACCGATCAAAGGTGGTCGGTGATCCGCCACGCTGCAAATGCCCAAGAACCAGTGACCTTGTATCCTTTTCGGTTCTCTCTCTTATTTCTGAGGCAACCCATTCGCCAATGCCACCAAGAAGCACCTCGCTACGGCCTAATTCACCACTGCCCTTACTTATTACTTCGCCCCCCAAAGCAGTTGCCCCCTCCGCCACCACAACGATTGCATAATCCTTTTCACGCAGAGCATTGTCCATTATCTTTTCACAAACTTTCTCCATATCAAAGGGGATCTCTGGAATCAAAATAACATCCGCCCCACCGGAAATACCGGAATACAAGGCAATCCAACCGGAATCACGTCCCATTACCTCTACAACCATAACCCGATCATGGGATTTTGCTGTTGAATGAAGCTTGTCCAAAGCTTCTGTGGCAGTAGCAACTGCTGTATCAAAACCAAACGTTCGATCGGTGGCCTCAAGGTCATTATCAATAGTTTTTGGAACCCCGATTACGGGCATTCCTTTTTCCGCAAACTTTCTGGCAATTTCCAGACTGCCATCACCCCCAATGGCTATATGACAATCGAACCCCATTCTTTTAAAATTCCGAAGTATTTTATCGGAAACATCGACAACTTGAATCTCACCGGCTAAATTTTTTATCGGCATATTGAAAGGCTCTCCTTTGTTGGTAGAACCAATAATAGTTCCGCCCATGGAGTAGATTCCGTCCACATCTGCAATCTCCAACCGAACGAGTTCATCCAAGTCAAGCAGCCCCTTGTAACCACTCCGGCTTCCATAGACTTCCCAGCCCCTCTTATAACAGGAACGTACAACCGCATAAATCACAGCATTTAAACCAGGGGCATCACCGCCTCCCGTGGAAATCACTATTTTTTTCATAAGCTATGCCTTTTCCTTTCACTTTTTTGATAGAACATGCAAAGATTACACAGTAAACAGGAGATATTACAATGTAAAGTTTTTATTAATGATCGACAGTGTTGATTCCACAAGAATGATTACACTCTCTGAGAATGATTTTCACAAACAGAGATTGACATCTCTTTATGAATTGCTATTATTGTATTGTATCATTTTCATAGATGTTGCAAGGATCAATTGATATATCCGTTAGATTAACGAATATTAACAAAAGGCAAACGAATCAAGGTTTTTTCTTTGTTACTTTTTTTATTTTACAGGAGGTTTTCATGTCTGATTTTACAGTAACTGACCAGGCGGTTGTAAAGCTCAAGGAATACTTGGAACAGAACAATATCAGTTCTGCTCTGCGTATTGCCTTGATGCAAGGTGGCTGAGCTGGCCCTTCATTGGGATTGGCTCTGGATGAGCCAAAAGATAACGATAAAGTGTATGACCAGGATGAACTGACTTTTCTGGTTGAAGAAGGGCTGATGAGTACCTGCGGTACCATTAAGGTTGAATATATTGATGCCGGACCAAAATCAGGGTTTGGAATTACATCCACCAACCCCATTGACGGTGGTGGCGGTTGCAGTTCCGGATCCTGCGGAACAGGCGGTTGCGGTTGATTTAACCCTGTTTTACAAGTGGTAAATCCCCACCATGGGATTTACCACTTTTTTTGTATCCCCCTCACTTATCATCCCTTCCATGATTTCTCTTTTTGCCCCCTTGCAAATATCTTGCCAGAAACTTGACACACCCCTCTTCCGTCCTTATATTTATTATCGAATAAAATCAACACGGAACCCAGTTATCCGATTTTACAATATTTTATATTAATTATAAAAATAAATACAAGGGTGAAAAAAATGCAATTCGACAAGCTAACCATAAAATCCCAGGAAGCTATCCAAGCCGCTCAACAGATCGCCCAAAACAATAGTCACCAGGAAATCAAAACTGCCCACTTGGTGAAAGCCATTCTGGAACAACCCGAAGGGGTTGTCGTTCCAGTGCTGCAAAAAATGGGCATAGAACCATCATTGGTTCTCATGGAAACAGGTAAACTCATCGAAACCATTCCACAGGTTAGCGGGAGTGGTGCCGGGCAGGCTTACCTGTCAAACGATTTAAGAAAAATCATAGACGACTCTTTCAAAACTGCCAACCAGATGCAGGATGATTTTGTCAGTCAGGAACATCTTTTTTTAACGATTCTTAAAAACGGAAAATCCAACAGTGCCAAAAAGCTAAAACAACTGGGTATCGATGAGAAAAGTTTTTTGCATGCACTCACAACTATCCGCGGCAACCAGCGCGTCACAGACCAATACCCTGAAGAAAAATACCAGGCCCTTGAAAAATATGCCCGTAACCTCACCGACGTAGCAAGACAGGGCAAACTTGACCCTGTGATCGGACGAGACGAAGAAATTCGTCGAATCATACAGGTTCTCTCAAGACGCACCAAAAACAACCCAATCTTAATTGGTGAGCCGGGAGTTGGTAAAACAGCCATTGCAGAGGGTCTGGCTCTTAGAATAGTCAACGGTGACATCCCCGCCACCCTCGAAGGCAAACAAGTTGTATCCCTTGACCTTGGGGCACTGATCGCAGGGGCAAAATACAGAGGTGAGTTTGAAGACAGGCTCAAGGCCGTCCTCAAAGAAGTTGAAAACCGAGCAGGTGAGATCATTCTCTTCATTGATGAAATCCATACGCTTGTTGGGGCAGGAGCTGCAGAAGGCTCAATGGATGCTTCAAACATGCTGAAACCCGCTCTTGCCCGTGGTGATTTACACTGTATCGGAGCCACCACCCTTGATGAATATAGAAAATATATCGAAAAAGATGCTGCCCTGGAACGTAGATTTCAACCCGTGCTAGTCCGGGAACCCACCGAAGAAGACACCATATCCATCCTTCGCGGGATTAAAGAAAAATATGAATTACATCACGGAGTTCGCATTCAGGACTCAGCAGCTGTTGCTGCTGTAACCCTGTCGACCAGGTACATCACAGATCGTTTCCTCCCAGACAAAGCCATTGATCTCATCGATGAAGCTGCTGCAAAGTTACGGATTGAGATTGATTCCATGCCAGCTGAAATCGACAATTTGGAACGAATTAAAATTAAATTGAAAATTGAGAAAGAGGCACTGAAAAAAGAAAAAGACAAGGCATCAAAAGAACGGCTGAAAGAACTGAACAAAGAGCTTGGTGAACTTAACGACGAACTCACCTCACTCAAAGGACAATGGACCGTTGAGCGTGACATGATACAATCCATCCGCCAGGCCAAGGCTGACATAGATGAAGCCAGAATAGAAGAACAAAAGGCTGAGCGTGAAGGAAACCTGAGCAAAGCAGCAGAAATTCGCTACGGGAAGATTATAGAATTACAGAGCAAACTGGATACCGCCAATGCCAAACTCCATGAGATCCAGGAAAAAAGCCAAATGCTTAAGGAAGAAGTAGGAAGTGAGGACATTGCAGCAGTGGTTGCCAAATGGACAGGTATCCCGGTTGACCGATTACTCGAAGGCGAAAAAGACAAACTGGTTCATGCAGAAGGTGAACTGGCAAAACGCGTTATCGGTCAAAAAGAGGCCATCAAGTCTGTATCAAATGCTGTAAGACGAGCACGAGCAGGACTCCAGGATCCTGACAGACCTCTGGGATCATTTATTTTCCTGGGACCTACAGGTGTTGGAAAAACTGAACTTGCACGAAGCCTTGCTGATTTTCTTTTTGATTCGGAACAGGCCATGATCCGTATCGACATGTCTGAATTCATGGAAAAACATTCTGTGGCACGACTAATTGGGGCGCCCCCCGGATACGTTGGGTACGACGAAGGCGGCTATCTCACAGAAGCAGTCCGCAGACGCCCCTACGCTGTAATCCTGCTTGATGAGATCGAGAAAGCTCACCCGGATGTCTTCAATGTGTTGCTACAGGTTCTCGATGATGGCCGTATGACTGATGGCAAGGGTAAAACCGTTGACTTCAGGAATACCATAATAATCATGACCTCCAACCTGGGGAGTGACCTGATCATGAAAATGGCAGAGAACCAGGAGAGTGAAAATAACATCAAGAACCAGATTGAGGAAATCCTTCATCTGAAGTTTAAACCGGAGTTTCTCAACCGAATAGATGAAACAATAATTTTCCACAGCCTTTCCAAAGAAGACATGTCAGGAATCATAGACATTCAACTGAAACGACTCAAGAAAAGGCTGCTGACAAAGAAGATTACTCTTCAGATCAGTGACAACACCAAAAATTTTCTGGTGGACAGTGGATACAACCCGCTCTTCGGAGCAAGACCGCTTAAACGAGCCATCCAGCGGCATCTGGAAGACCCATTAGCAATGGAACTTCTGGAGGGAAATTTTCCGGAAGGCTGCATCATTGACGCAACAGTAAGTGACGGATCAATAAACTTTATCCTCAACTAATCCTTTCTATTCAAAGAAGGAAAGACTTAGCACTTACGCTTTCCTTCTTTCTTTTTTGTCTTGGATATGTTTGCATAGCCACCATTAAATTGTAACATTTTTTTCAACCAGCCAACCGGAGCAAACAATGGCAAGCGACGTAAACGATATCACCATACAGTACGAAGAAGAAGACCAGGTACTCGTTAAAGAACTGGACAAAGAGATCTTAACCAAAGGTGCATGGGCCACCATTATCTTCCGGTATCAAAACTGGAGTCGTGCAAAAAATGAATTTGCCAAGGAAATGTTTACCATCAGGCGCTATCAGAAACGCGATGGAGAATATATTCCAAAGTCTAAATTCAATATTTCAAGTGCAGATCAGGCAAAAAAGATAATCAAAACTCTCGAAAAATGGGTTGACGAATAAAACAGGAGAGTCCCATGTACTTCCCGGTGGCAGACATTGAGCTTTCTCCTTTTATCCCACCACTCGTTGCATGTGTTATTTCTTTTTTTACCTCCATGGCTGGTGTATCAGGAGCATTCCTCCTGCTGCCGTTTCAAGTTTCCATCTTGGGCTTCAATAGCCCGGCAGTAAGCAGTACTAATCACCTGTTCAATGTTATTGCTATCCCGGGAGGAATCTACCGGTTTATCAAAGAAGGCCGAATGCTCTGGCCGCTCACCTGGCTTGTTGTCATCGGCACCCTGCCAGGCGTCATTGCAGGCGTGCTCATCCGCATCCTTTACCTCCCCTCTCCTGAAGCATTTAAAATCTTTGTGGGACTAGTTCTATTATATGTAGGCATAAAACTTTGCCTTGACCTCTTAAAGAAAGAAACTCCCTCAAATAAACAAACCACACCCAATGAATTTCAAATCAGCAACACACAACTCAACATAAAATTCCTGCAATACACATTCAATGGCAGAGACTATAAAGTCAACACGACATCTATCATTTGTTTGAGTCTGATCGTCGGCCTTATTGGCGGAATCTATGGAATTGGTGGTGGTGCAATCATCGCCCCATTCTTTGTTACTATATATAAACTTCCAATTCATACAGTGGCAGGGGCATGCCTTACGGGCACATTCATCACCTCAGCCATAGCTGTACTGTTTTCTCAGTGGCTTTCGACATCTTCAATTGCATCGGCACAGCAAATCGCTCCAGACTACCGCTTGGGAATACTCTTTGGCCTTGGAGGAATTGTTGGTATTTATCTTGGAGCAAGAGCACAACGATTTTTCCCCGCCAAAATTCTTAAGACTATTTTAGCCGCAACTCTTCTATTCACTTCTGCAAAGTATCTTATATTCAATTAAAGAATGTCACAGTATCAGCACGTTCCGAAAAAAGAAGCTATTCTTTGCAAATTAGTTATTGTTTTCTATTGACAGCCCCCTCTGACTTGAGTAGTTTGCCGCGGTCGCTGAGTGAGGGAGATGCTGCAAATTGTATCTTCCAACAATCGACAAGGCGAGTCAATTTAATTGTTGACACGAACAATATGTTCGATTATATTTGCGCCTTCGTTGCGGGTTATCCCGCACAGCATTTTTGTTTATAAATACAAACCTGCTGGAACGATCCTTGAAAACTGAATAACAATACAAAAGCAAACGGGCCCAACCGCAGTGTATTTATATACTGCAACCGTGATATATGTTTTTATATATCACATGGGCAAACTTTGTAATTCAAAGTAAATGCCATTATTCATACTGACTTGTCAGTGAATATAAAATGAATAAAAAGTCTCTGCAAAGAGATTTAGGATATCAAACTGGAGAGTTTGATCCTGGCTCAGAACGAACGTTGGCGGCGTGCTTAACACATGCAAGTCGAACGAGAAA
>JAFLJO010000009.1 GCA_022712975.1 Desulfocapsa sp. | reverse complement strand
CCCCCCCCCATTTCTTCTTATTTGATCGAGAACTATTGTGGTCTGACCCCTATTTCCTTCTTCTATTTCCTTCTATTTCCTTTTCCCGGAATAACCTTTTGGCCGTTTTTTAACGTGGTCTGACCCCTATTTTAATAAAGAAATGGGTAACGTGTCCCCGGAATTTCCCGGAATTTACCCGGAATTTACGTCGCTTGATATGTCTTGACACTATGAATAAAAATGAATACAATTCGTTAAAACAACTTCAATGAGGATGCCAAAATGAAAACGGTCACAATGAGGGTTGATGACTCAATATATCAGATGATCAAACAAGCTGCGGATGGCCAAAAAAGGAACCTATCCAATTTTATTGAATTTGCCACATTGCAATACCTGTCATCTATTCAATTTGTCGATAGTGAAGAGATGAATGAGATATTGGCAGATAAGCAACTATGCCAAAATCTAAAGGATGGCTTGGATGACATAAAAAAGGAAAACTACACACTTGTCTGAATTTGCCATTGCAGAGTCTAAAACCTTTGAGAAAGTGAAGAAAAAGGTTGAACCAAAACTCTATCAGAAAATTAAAAATATAGTTTACCCACAGCTCCGAAAAAATCCACACTTTGGTACTAACATTAAAAAGCTCAAAGGCGAGTTTGCTGAGTATTATCGTTTCCGAATAGGCAATTATCGACTTTTTTACCTTGTCGACAATACAAACAGTTTGATTATTATTGTTGAATTAAGACATCGCCAGAGTGCTTACCGATAAGCTAGGACAAAGGCTGGACTAGGAGGGGCATTACTTAAACTCGCCTTTTTGCCCGTAAACATGCAACATAGCAACTTGGAAGCCTGACCCCAATTTTCCTGACCCCAATTTTCTTATTGCACCCATTCTACTCTGACCCCAATTATTTTATGTTAAGTCAATAAATCAACAACGTCCCCTTTCCTTCCATCGTGACCCGACCCCGTTTTTTTATTCCGTTTTTTTATTTCCAATTATTTGGATTAATCAAGCAACAGCCAGTTTACAACCGAGTGCCTCACTGATCTTGCTGATGGTAGCAAATTGGGGTTTACCGCCATCAGCTAGGGACTTATACAGACTAGTTCGAGTAACGCCTGCTTTCTTGGCTACTTCAGTCATGCCCATCGCACGGGCAGCGGTATTAAGAGCGTGAACGAACTCCTCTGGCGTTCCTTCTGCGACATCTTGAAGGAACATTCTAATATCCTCCTGTGTTTCCAGATGTTCGGCCACATCAAAAGGTTTTGTTTTGAGAGACATAGTTTAAACCTCCAACTGTTTCAAAAGTTCTCTTGCTTTAGCGATATCTTTTTTCTGACTCGATTTATTTCCTCCGGCAAGAAGGAAAATAATTTCACGCCCCTGAATGGTATAATATATGCGGAATCCAGGGCCAAAGAACATGCGAAGTTCAAAAAGGTTGGCGTTGATTGTTTTATGATCCCCAAAGGAACCGATCACCATACTGTCAATACGCCTCAGTATTCTATTACGCGCTTGCCTATCTTTGATTCCAGTTAGCCACTTGTCGTATTGTTTTGTGCTTCGCAGTTCGTAGCTCATATTTTCATTGTATCTATGTGGAGACGAACTGTCAAGGCCAAGGGAAATAATATGTATGATTTATTTGAGTGGTAGCTTCCTCTGGGGGAATTACCTCGGAGGGACTTAACAGTCTGTATCACTGGAAACGGGCAGAATGTCATTTGGGCAAGAGGTGTGCGGTGTCCGGTAACTGACAACTGACATAGAAACAATTCCCACAGAAACTTTAATGTTCCGATACATAGATAGAAATAGGGAACACAAGTACCGTGGTCTGCCCCCTGTTTCTTACTATGCAGCGAGAAACAGTGTTTCAACCAGAGTTTCGGAGGAAAATAGGGACAGACCACGATTGTTTTACTAAGTCAATAAATCAACAACGTCCCCCTTCCCTTCCCAACAAAATTGGATTAGACAGCAATGAGCACTGCACGCTGTACCTTCGGTATTCTTGACTTGCGTACTTGCCAAAGATCGTATGTGGTCTGCTGACCAAGCCACAGGTCAGCACGGCCACCATTCTCAACACCAAGCCACCTTTCGATACGTAAGGCCATCTCTGGTGAAATGGCAGCGCGCTTGTTAAGTACTCGAGACAGAGTAGCACGAGTTACCCCTAGTTGCTTTGCTGCTTCTGTAATAGTGAGATTAAGAGCAGGTAAAATGTCTTCTTTTAGGGTTTCGCCTGGATGTGGTGGTTTATACATTTGACTCATTGTTCATTTCTCCTAGTGGTAATCTTGATAATCAACAAGAATGGCGTCTTTTCCATCAAAAGCAAACGTCATTCGCCAATTGCCATTTACCCATATAGACCAATGCCCGTTCGATAACTGGTGCAATCTCCAGCCCGGCAAATTCATATCATTTGGAGTTTTAGAGAGGTCTAATCGCACCATTTGTCGTTTCAATTTAGCAGCATGTTTTGG
>JAFLJO010000138.1 GCA_022712975.1 Desulfocapsa sp. | reverse complement strand
TGAACATATTACGCCGCAATTTTTTCGTCACCTGTACTTGCAAAAACTTTGCATACTACCAGTATGTAACGTTTTTTCAAGTACAGGTGGCGGAACAAAGGGCAAGTAAGATGTTCAAGTTATTTAGTGTACGTTCCTTACCCGGAGAAGGTGTATGAAAACACTAATGGCACCCTGGCGCATGGAACATGTGGAAGGAAAAGCAGAGAAGGTTGCAGGCTGCCTCTTTGAACCCACAGGAGCCATGTCATTTGACCGGAACCTGTTACTCCTCTATCGAGACACAAACAGTGTGATTCTCTTAAACAGATTCCCTTACACCAACGGCCATCTATTAGTTGCTCCGATCAGGCATATTGATTGTATTACCGCACTTGAAATTTCTGAACAAACACTACTCATGGGTATGGTCTCGAAAGCGACAAAGATACTACAGGAGCAATTGCACCCCGATGGGTTTAATATTGGCTGCAACATTGGAAAGGTAGCAGGAGCAGGAATCGCAGACCATCTCCACTTCCACATTGTGCCTCGCTGGGAAGATGATCATAATTTCATGACTGTCCTGGCCGAAGTTCGCTCAATACCTGAGCACCTCCTTAGCACCTTTGATAAACTCCTGCCTTCTTTCCAGAAACTCTTGAAAAACAACAATATCTAGCAAATACAAATATTACGATGACAAAAGCAACAAAACTCACCCCCATGCTCCAGCAATACCTTGAGATTAAAGAACAGCATCAGGATAGCATTCTTTTTTATCGCATGGGTGATTTTTACGAAATGTTTTTTGACGACGCCGTCACTGCTTCAAAAATCTTAGGTATTACCCTCACTGCCCGTAACAAAAAAAACCCGGCCAATCAGGTTCCCATGTGCGGCATACCTTACCATGCTGCCACAAACTACCTTGCAAAACTGGTTAAAGCAGGAAAACGTGTCGCTATTTGTGAGCAAACTGAAACCCCAAGCGAGGCTAAAGGAATAGTACGTCGTGAAGTAGTTCGCGTTATCTCTCCCGGTGTGGTCACCGACTCGCAACTACTCGACGCCAAGGACAATCTCTATGTGGCAGCGCTTACCCGCAAGGAAAAAGGCGGTGACACAATCTATGGAATAAGTTTTCTTGATCTTTCAACCGGTTCCTTTCTGCTTGGAGAATTTATAGACCACGAGGGACAGGCTGAGATCATTCTTGACCAGCTCACCCGTATGACCCCTGCAGAACTTCTGATAAACGAAAAAGACTCCGAAGCTCTTGCAGGCCTTGTGGATATTGCCCAAACCCTCCTTCCCGGCCTGTGCATAACAAAAAGAGCATCCAGTCAATTTCATTTCTCAAGTTGTGAAGAGTTGCTCACTGAGCATTTCCAGGTTAGCAACCTTGCAGGATTTGGCTGCGACACCTTTAAACAAGGGATCATTGCTGCCGGAGTGCTTCTTGAATATATTATTGATACTCAAAAAAGCAAACTTGATCATATTGAGAAACTTACTCCCATCGACCTTGAGCAAATTCTCCAGATTGACGATTCATCACGCCGCAACCTTGAATTGACACAGACCATTATTGGCTCACAAAGAGAAGGTTCCCTCCTTGCTGTACTTGACCATACCTGTACTCCGATGGGCGCAAGAATGCTAAAGCAGGAGATTCTTTTCCCACTTCAAGACATTCAGCGTATCAATGGAAGACTTGATGCAGTGCAGTTTCTTCATACTCATCCTGCCATTAGAAGCAGTTTCCGTGAACAACTCACCGCAATCTACGACGTTGAACGTCTGAATAGTCGCATGGTACTCGGAAATGGCAATGGTCGGGATATGTTGGCATTGAAGCAATCACTTGCAAAACTCCCTGCCATCAAGGAACTTCTTCTACAGTCTGATGCTGCACGAATTCAAGAAATAGGAGAGAATCTTGATATCCTGGATGATCTGCATCACCTTCTGGAGACTACCATCAACGAAGAAGCGCCCATAACCCTTCGAGATGGCAGACTTATCAAACAGGGCTATAACGAAGAGCTTGATGAACTGGTACATATTCAACGTCATGGCAAACAACTTATTCTTGATCTTGAGACACAGGAACGAGCAGCAACAGGTATTGCAAAGCTGAAAGTCGGATTTAACAAAGTTTTTGGATATTTCATCGAAGTGAGCAGACTTCAATCTGAAAATGTTCCTGAGACCTATATCCGCAAACAGACCCTGGTAAATGCAGAACGATTTATTACACCGGAACTCAAAGAGTTTGAATCAAAAGTATTAGGCGCACAGGATAGACGCCTTGAGCTTGAATATCAGTTATTCATTAAGATTCGTAAAAAACTTGCAACTGAGAGTTCACGCTTGTTGCAGAGTGCCCGGCTCCTTGCCAAAACAGACTTCCTTGTTTGTCTTGCAGAAGTTGCCGTGCTCAATCGTTACCACCATCCGATAGTGAATAACGGGGAGATTATCAATATCGTTGAAGGAAGGCATCCGGTAATAGAACGTTCACTGCCCAGTGGTAAATTTGTGCCAAATGATGTCCACCTGAATCAGGAGACAGAAGCAGTACTTATCATAACAGGCCCAAACATGGCTGGACAATCCACCATCCTGCGCCAAACCGCTCTCATTGTTCTTATGGCTCAAATGGGTTCCTTTGTTCCCGCAAAATCTTCTACCATTGGCGTGGTCGATCGAATTTTTACGCGAGTTGGAGCCATGGACGACCTCAGACGAGGCCAGTCTACCTTTATGGTGGAAATGAACGAAACTGCCAATATCCTAAATAACGCCACTGAAAAAAGTCTCGTTATCCTGGATGAAATCGGCAGAGGCACCTCCACTTTTGATGGCCTGGCCATTGCCTGGGCGGTGGCAGAAGACCTGGTTCAAAAGAACAATAAAGGGGTTAAAACTCTCTTTGCCACCCATTACCACGAGCTGACTGATCTGGCTCGAACCGAAGACCGGGTACGCAACTATTCAATCGCAGTTCGTGAATGGAACGACACTATCATTTTCCTTCATAAACTTGTTAAGGGCGGCACTAATCGCTCCTACGGAATTCAGGTGGCAGCACTTGCCGGTGTCCCTGATAGAGTGGTACAGCGTGCTGGAGAAATCTTAAAGAATATTGAACAGGGTGAATTTAGTCAGGATGGGAGTCCAAACATTGCAAAAAGCAAACAGAGTAAAAAAGGCCGCAAGAAAACCCACCCCAATCAGCTACCACTCTTTCCACGTCCTGAAACTGATGCTGTTCATGCATACCTCAACAATCTGAATCCCGATGACCTGAGTCCTCGGCAGGCTCTGGAGGCTGTTTACGAACTGTTGAAGATTCTAAACGCATAAAACTCTATAAGAAATTATTATTGTTTATTGTTTATTGTTTATTGCTTCCATATCCCTACTCGGAAGTGTACATTTTCTTTTGCCTTCGTTTCTTCTTTTAGGTATAATAGTACAAATAATATTCTTAATATGAGTTATCTGGTAGCTTGCAGATTGTTTTCTATCGCTGGTTCAATCTTGTAGATTGAACCTTTTATATTACATCAACAAAGGAACAGGCTACAAGCCTGCTCCAGCAGAGGATCAACTCTTCCTGATGTTTTCTCCCCAACAAGGTATAATGGCACGGTTTTTCTCCATATTTCTTCTTTTTTCTCTACTCATTGTTCCCTTTAGTGCCGATTTCTGTCCTGCGGCTGAAGTTGAAAATGCTCCGGCTGATTTGCTAAGCCTTGAACAACAATATCAACAGGCAAAATTTTACTACAATGAACTTCACACCAATACCAATCTCGGCAAATTAAGGGACAACTGGCTCAATGGGGTCCGCACATTTAGAAAGATTTATCTCTCCGCCCCAAAATCAGACCTTGCCGCACCAAGTCTATATATGCTGGGCCGCATGTACGCAAAAATGCATAAACGTTTCGGACAGGAGATGGATCTCGATGAATCCATATCTTATTACCGTGATGTTTCGTATCTTTTCCCAGAAAACAGCCTAGCGGATGATGCACTCTACACTGTCGGTAATCTCTATCTGAATAGAAAAAATAATCCTCAAAAGGCCGCAAACAGTTACACCCGTGTTATCGCCGAATACCGAAATGGTGACATGTATGCCTTGGCCTCGGATAAACTAAAATTCCTCTCTAAAGAACATGAAATCCCGCTTCCCGCAGTTATGTTCAAGCGTACATATCTAAAAAACCTCACAAATGTTCTTCCTGTAAAATACTGGTCATCCGACAACTATACCCGAGTGGTTATTAATGCCTCGGAACCTGTCCGTTACAGAGAACGACTTCTTGAAAAAAATAAGGACAAACCGCGAAGGCTCTATATCGATTTTCAGGAATCCTATATTGATCCCAAGTATCGATCACCAGTACCAATTGATGATGGCTTACTGAAACAAATACAAACAGCACAATTCACTCCAGAGGTTGTTCGTGTGGTACTCGATATTGAAAGCATATCGGATTATAAAATTTTTAGCCTTCCCGATCCTTTTAGAGTAATTATAGATGTCCGTGGTGAAACTAAAGTTACCGAAAAAAATTCAAGTAAATCAACACCTAAACCGCCTGCTCATATCGAATCGCCTGTTCAAAAGAACAAGCTGATTTCTGATGATCAGGTTGTGTCTGATGCTAGTGCAACAGTTGATACAATGGACACGATAATTGTTCTTAAGGATTTTAAGAAAATTAAAGCAAATAGTAAGCGCTCTAAAAACAATAACACCAACTCCAGAATAACCAAAGAACTTGTCAATGGCGAACCTCTTTCACTTGCTCAACAGCTTGGACTTGGAGTTAGAAAGATAGTTATTGATCCAGGACATGGCGGGAAAGATCCAGGGGCAGTAGCTTTTGGTCTGAAGGAAAAAGATATTGTCTTGGAGATTGCTAAAAAGCTCGCTCCAATACTTGAAGAGCAGACAGGTGCAGAAGTCATCCTCACGCGTGATTCAGATATATTCATCCCTCTTGAAGAACGAACGGCCATAGCAAACGCCAATGAAGCAGATTTATTTATCTCCATCCATATAAACGCACACCCGTTATCAAAAGTTCACGGCCTTGAAACCTACTATCTCAATTTATCATCTGATCCTGAGGCCATGCGTGTTGCAGCATTAGAGAACTCAACCTCCACTCATCAAATGAATGATCTTCAGGATATTCTCTCTGACATTATGAAAAACTCTAAAATCAATGAGTCATCACGACTCGCAGGATTTGTTCATAATTCACTCAGTAAAGGTATTGAGGATATACAAAAGAAAGATTTTAAAAATCTTGGTGTTAAACAAGCTCCTTTCTATGTTCTCATTGGTGCTGAGATGCCAGCAATTTTACTGGAACTTGGCTTTATTTCAAATCCTAATGATTCCGAGGATCTGAAATCTGATAAATTTCTGGATATTCTTGCCAGTCATATCGCCAAAGGAGTCCAGAGCTATATCCATTCCACCACCGCAAGCCTATAATATTAAATAAAAAAACCTTACTTTACGTCAGGAAAGTAAGGCCTTTTTTTATAATAACAACCTAAAGCAGTAAATGATTCCAGGTGCTTCAATCGCACAAGAACTCTCTATCTTTCTTCAAGTCTTGACCATTGATATATCGTTCAATGGATTCGGCAGCAACCTTTCCCTGATAAACCGCCTTGGCAGCAGTCTGAGGTCCAAGTACATTATCGCCGCCAGCAAACATATATTCGATAGAAGTCTGAAGAGTTTGCGGGTCTGTATGATAGGTTCCCCAGGACATAAGATCAATTTTTTGTCCTTCGTCAACTGTATGATCAACGTTCTGACTGATCGCAGGAATAATTGAATCTGCCTCTATCATAAAGTTAGAACCTTCCTGAACTACGGGACGGCGACGACCGGAGTCATCAGGTTCACCAAGCTCCATCCTGATACATTCAACTTTAGTTAGCTTTCCTTTCTCTGAATGAATTTTGATGGGAGCAGCAAGAAATTCTATACGAACACCTTCCTCTTCAAGATGATGAATTTCAGCAACAGAGGCCGGCATCTCTTCACGGCTCCTGCGATAGAGTATAAAAACTTCTTTTGCACTATACCGAAGTGCGGTTCTTGCAACATCAATAGCAACATTGCCACCACCTACAACAACAACTTTTTTGCCAATATCGAGATCCTCACCAAGATTAATTCGTCTTAAATAATCAACCCCAGGTAATACACCTTCTGTACTCTCTTCATCAACAAGACCAAGTTTTCTACTAGCGTGTGCTCCGACACCGTTAAAAATAGCATCGTATCCTTCTGCTCTTAGATCGGCTATGGTTTTATCTTTGCCGATTATAACTCCATGCTCAAGAGTAACGCCGCAACTTTTCAGAGCCTCAAATTCAGCATTAATAATATCTCTAGGGAGTCGAAAAGGAGGAATTCCAACGGTAAGCATTCCACCATAAACAGGTAAAGATTCAAATATTGTGCAGGGAATTCCTTTGTGAGCAAGCCAATAGGCTACGGTCATACCAGCAGGCCCCGAACCAATAACTGCAACTTTTTTCTTACCTGGAATTGCACATTGACTATGCATTGGCCTTTTGTTTTCAACCATCCAATCAACTATAAACCGTTCAAGCATACCGATGGCAACTGACTGCCCTTTTCCCCTACCACGAACACAGGCCCCCTCACATTGGAATTCATGTGGGCAAACACGGGAACAAATAGCAGGCATTGAAGACGTCTCACGAATTTTCCAGTATGCTTCCTCAAACTTCTTCTCACGAAGTAATGCTATAAAAGCCGGGATATTATTATGAATAGGGCAGCCAACAATACAGGTTGGTTTCTTACACTGAAGACATCGTTCTGCTTCTAAAATCGCAGTAAATTCATTATATCCAGATACAATCTCATCAAAGTTCTGAACACGCTCTTCCGGAGTCAATTCAACAGGCATTTGCCGTGCAATTCCCATACGTTCCTTTGCTTTCATATATACTCCTCAAAAATATAGATTGTCTATATCAAATATACTGATATGAAAAGATAAAAAAAAAGTCGCCCCGAAGGGCGACCTTAAAATACTCTAATCGGTTATTTAATTCAAGTAACCTTGGATACTTTGATTCTTGCCAGCGCACGTTGCAGAGCAACCTCTGCTCGTATCTGATTAAAAGAATCATCATGCGCAGTAGCTTGAGCCAGACGTTTTTCTGCCCGCTCTTTAGCCTTCATAGCTCGATCCACATCAATATCGCTACCAAATTCAGCGCTCTCAACAAGAAAGGTGATTGTATTATTGGATACTTCAGAGAAGCCTCCACTAATCATCAAACTTTTCCTATCTTTTCCTGTTTCGTAGGACAGGAGACCGATTTTAATAGTAGAGAGAAAAGGAGCATGATTGGCCAACACACCAAAGTCACCGCCATAACCGGGTGCATTAACGATATCAACATCCTCGCTAACCACTGCTCCAGCAGGAGTTACTACTTCTAAATGTATTAGTTGTGCCATTGTATATCCTCGTGTGCTTGTCAGTTAGCTTATGCGGCGGTTTTTGCTTCTTTCTCTACAGCATCAGCAATGGTACCAACCATATATACTGAATTTTCAGACATTTCATCATGTTTGCCTTCAAGGATTTCTTTGAAACCAGCAACAGTATCTTCAACAGAAACGAAAATACCGGGCATACCGGTGAAAACTTCTGCAACTGTAAAAGGCTGTGAAAGAAAACGCTGAATCTTACGAGCACGACCGACAAGAAGTTGATCTTCTTCAGAAAGCTCATCCATACCGAGAATAGCTATGATATCCTGAAGATCTTTGTATTTTTGCAGTGACATCTGCACGCCTCGAGCTACGTCGTAATGTTCCTGTCCAACGACGTTAGGATCAAGGATACGTGA
>JAFLJO010000024.1 GCA_022712975.1 Desulfocapsa sp. | reverse complement strand
CTCCAACTTAACCGGGAGGTTGTATCACCTGACCGGTATATTCTTTTTGTTTGTCTTAAATAGTATTTGTCAAATTACTTAGGCTGCCTGCATCAGGCCGTACTCCATGAGCAACTCTTCAAGCACCTCAATTTCCATTGGGGTGGGGATCGTATATTCATCGTTTTCGTCAATTGCCTTGGCAAGATCACGATACACCTGAGCCTGAGGGAGTTCTGGATTCCATTCAATAACAGTCTTGCGGTTAATCTCTGCCCGCTGTACGTCATTGTGACGTGGTACAAAATGGATCATCTTGGTATTCAGTTTTGCAGCAAATTTCTCGATCATTTCTGCTTCATTATCCACAGCACGAGAGTTACAGATCAGGCCAGCCAGACGAACACTACCTGCCGCGGCAAACTTGACAATACCTTTACTTATGTTATTGGCCGCATACATGGCCATCATCTCACCAGACACAACGATGTAAATCTCTTCGGCCTTACCATCACGGATCGGCATGGCAAATCCGCCGCAGACCACGTCTCCAAGGACGTCATAAAAAGCGTAATCCAGTCCCTCGCTTTCTTCATAGGCACCGAGTGACTCCAACATATTAATGGAAGTAATAATTCCACGACCTGCACAGCCAACTCCAGGCTCAGGGCCACCGGACTCAACACACCAGGTGCCGCCGTAACCAAGTTTGCGGATATCTTCGAGCTCCACGTCTTCACCCTCTTCACGCAGGGTATCGAGTACTGATTTCTGGGCAAGACCGCCCAATAGAAGACGGGTTGAATCCGCTTTGGGGTCACAACCGACCACCATAATCTTGCGATTCATTTCGACCAGTCCTGCCACTATATTCTGAGTTGTGGTAGACTTGCCAATACCGCCTTTTCCATAAATAGCTATTTTCCTCATGGTAAAACTCCTTCGGTTGAATTAACCGGCTGGGCTTCTCTTGAAATCACAACCGTAATTAGTATTTGAGGCTCCACACTGTCAGACTCCTCATGGTTCCTTGTATGTCAATAACCATTTCAAGGCTCGTGCCAGATCAGGATTTTTTGTGACTTTCCTCTTCCAGTATGGCTTTGACGCCCCCCAGAGAACCCAAGACCATTTAAAAAGACGCTACCATTATTGTGTCATTGATGACACTTTGGAAGAAACCATACAAAAGAGTAGGTTTTGTGAGTCATAGGCCAGAAAAATTCAACCGCCGAAGGTAAATAATGAAAAAGAGAGGAACTGCGCTTTAAATGTCCGGCAACTTCAAAAATAACTACACAAACGTACAAAAGTGAATACCAATATCACATAATTGTAACTCCCCCCGGCAAAACATGACGGAAAACAATGCCTCCGACATGGTATAATTTTTGCTTATATTCTTACTTCAACACAAACAAGCCCAGCTTTAAGTAGTTAGCATGGTGCTTACTAAGGTCTGTAAAAGAGGTTACACATGAATAATATGGAAAAAAATGGAATACTAAACTTGGAGCCACCGGCTACATACCAGCTGGAAACCCTGAAACTTCGTGCCCTGTCAGAGGTCTGCAAACTCATCGGGCGAGCCGTTCATCTCGATACCACCTTAAGCAGAATCCTGAAGGTGCTTCACGACATTCTGCATATGGAGCGCGCCACCCTTGTTCTTCTTGATCCCAACAGACAGAGATTGTCCATCAGAGCATCTTACGGACTCAGCATAGAAGAAGAACGGCGGGGCATATATGGTCTCTCCGAAGGTATCTGCGGCCAGATTTTTCAGTCCGGCTCTCCCTGTGTCGTGCCTGACATTAACAGTGAGCCCATGTTCCTGAACCGTACCGGAGCAAGAAATAAAATCAAAAAAGAGGGGCTTGCTTTCCTTGGAGTACCGATAAAGGTTGAAGAAAAAACTGTAGGTGTACTTACTGTAGATCACCTCTTTGGACCTGATGTTTCCTTTGAAGAAGACATGAGTTTTCTGGAGATCCTGGCCACGCTTATAGGACAGTTTCTGATGCTCCACCACGCCATCTCACAAAAAGAAGAAAAACTTGTTGAAGAAAATAAATCCCTGAAAGCTGAACTTCATAGTCGTTTCAACCGTCATTACATTATTGGCGATTCGGAGGCGATGCAGGAAATCTACCGGCTCATCGAAAAGATTGCTCCCAGCCGGGCCACAGTTCTTCTTCTTGGTGAATCCGGCACCGGAAAGGAACTGGTAGCCCGCGCCCTCCATGAATCCAGCACCAGGAAAGACAAACCCTATATTAAGGTCAACTGTGCGGCACTTCCGGAAAACCTGCTTGAAAGTGAACTCCTGGGACATGACAAGGGAGCCTTTACGGGAGCGACGGCAGCAAAGCCCGGCAGATTTGAACTGGCAGACGGTGGTACTATCTTTCTCGATGAAATAGGTGAACTGCCCATTCTCCTCCAGGCAAAACTGTTGAGGGTACTCCAGGAACAGCAGTTTGAACGAATCGGCGGCACCCGTACTCTCACCGTAGATGTCCGGATTATTGCCGCCACTAACGTCGATCTGCAAACCAACGTGGATCAGGGACTTTTCCGCAGCGACCTCTACTACCGATTGAATGTTGTACCCATCCAGCTTCCAGCGCTCCGTGAAAGACGAGACGATATTGCATTGCTTACCGATCACTTCCTCCGCTCAAGCAACGAACGAAACAACAGGGAAGTAAAATTTACAAACACTGCTCTCGATTATTTAACTGCCCATAACTGGCCCGGGAATGTTCGTGAGCTACAAAATCTGATTGAGAGACTGGTAATACTGACCGACAAGCAAATTGTTGAACCTGAAGCTCTAAAGATACACATGGATAGACTCCCCACACCTATCCAGCAGATGAACAAATCCCTTGCTGAACCTACAGAACCACCTCACCCCGGTCACAGCTCCCTGAAGGATCTGGAGCGGCAGGAAATCGAGGCTTCGCTGAGACGCAATGGCTGGGTACAGGCTCGGGCTGCAAGGGAACTTGGCCTCACCCAACGCCAGATTGGGTATCGTATCAAAAAATTCAACCTGGCCAGACCCGCTTTCGCACAAGCTGAATAAAGTCTGCTAACCCGACAAGTCAAAAACTTTTTAGTATCGCTGGATAAGTGCCTTGTGGGGATATGCAAGTTAATAGTTTCATTAATGCTCTTTAAAATTCGTGTTTTTTATTACAGCTTTTATGGAGTAAGACACTGATATGGTTAACACACGTAACACCTTGATATTATTGCATCCCGAAATTTGTGTTAACCGTAAGATTTTATGGTTGACAGACTCTCAAATTCTTACGTGTGTCAACCATGCAATCTAAATGAGGTTTACCATGACAAAGTTTCTCATCATTTTCCTTTTTTTCTTCTCCTCTCTGCTATTTGCTGAAACATCTCCACCCCTGCGTGTGGCTGTAGCAGCAAATTTCATTAATGCCCTGGAAACAATTGCTCACCCTTTATCGCCAAATATAATATCACAATCCAACCCGCATACGGCTCCTCAGGGAAGCTCTATACCCAGATGACAAACGGTGCTCCCTATAACCTGTTTCTCTCAGCAGACCATAACCGGCTCCCAGCTACTGTATAAGAAAGGAATCTGTGAAAAACCTTTTGCATACGCTTCCGGCTCAGTGGTTTTGTGGAGCTGGGACACTGAAATAACAGGTGATAGCTGGCAGAAGGTGCTTCTGGCAAGTAAAGGAGAGATAGCGATCGCCAATTCGGCAACTGCCCCTTATGGGAGTAACCGTTCACCACAAATGCTGATTTACAGTAAACTTGGTTTCGTAAGCATTTTATTTCAAAAACTTTTCATACCACATTTTTTTTAATAGTTGACATATGAACACCAACTAGCTAATATTTTCGTTAGTGTAAATAAAAGTTAGATAACATTATCAAGGAGGTATCTTCCAGTGACCAAGAATGACAACAATAAAAAAGATATTGATAAGCCACCTATTATTGACATACATGATCCTGATTCACTTGATCCCGAACAGTTAATTGTACAAAAAATATCTGTCTTCAAGAAAGGCTTAATGCTCTTGTCAGCACTTGCTGTCGGGGTAATCGTCTACTCTCTGCCAACTCCAGATGCCCTGCCCCAAACTGGGCATCTTTACCTTGCCTTGCTAGCAGGGCTTTTAATTTTGTTTCTTACAGAACCGGTACCTCTGCCACTGGTAATGGTCATATCCGGTATAGGTATGATATTACTTGGAATCGGTGACCCAAAAGATGTGTGGGCCGGTTATGCTAACCCGGTAGTATTTTTTATTCTGGGTTGCCTGATGCTTGCCATCATTGCTGAAAAAGTTGGTTTAACCGAACGGTTAGGGCGATATATCTTAGGATTTGCCGGAACTAATGTGGTGAAATTCTCTTTTGTTTCTTGCATGGGATTAGGCATAGCTTCATCAATTATGCACGACATTGCTGCCTGTGCCGCCGGAATTATGATGATGTTACCCTTAATGAAAGCAGCGGGTATTCACCCTGGCAGTCGTAATGGTTTATTTTTGATGATTTCCTTGCCATTTTGCTGTTCAGCCGGTGGCATGGGAACATTGGTCGGCGGTGGTCGGAATATGGTGTCAGCCCAGTTCCTGGAAGAAATCACTCATGGGCAGTACACAATAGGTTTTGTAGATTGGTTGATTTATGCTTTTCCGGGAGCAATGCTATCCATTCCCTTCATATGGTTAGCAGTTTACTTCGTATTCCGCCCGGATCGAACACTACATTTCAGAGAATTAACGGAAGAAGAAAAAGGTAAAAAATCCTTTAGTGGTGATGAAATAAAAACGTTACTTTTAGTTGGTCTTGTATTCTTAGCCTTCTTCACCAAAACATGGCATGGAATTTCCTCACCAGTAGTTGTATTGCTTGCCATGACAACTGCGGTATTCATAGGGTTAATATGTTGGAAGGAGCTACACCAAAAAACAGAGTGGGCAATTTGTTTCCTGGTGTTTGGTGGTGGTATCTCCCTAGGTATGCACATGGGAAGCTCCGGTGCCGCTGACTACTTGGCTGCTATATTTTTCCCATTCTTTGAAGGTAGAGGTTGGTTAGTATTAGTAATTGCCATCGGTGTTTTTGCCTCATTGATGACGAATTTGATGGCGAACGTGGCAGCAGCAGCTTTAATTTTACCAATTGCTATTCCCTTGGCTATAATGGAAGGTGTTGACCCGACCATTATTGCTATGGTTTTAGGCATGTGGACATCTTTTGCGTATTTACTGATTATAGGTTGTCCGCCCAACGTGGTATCGTATTCCTTTGGATATTTCAAGCCTCTTGATTTGACTAAGGCAGGAATGGTCGCAATGCCTGTAGGATGGGTAATAATGACCGTTATTGCTGTTAGTTGGTGGAAAATTATTGGTTTAGTATAAGAGTATAACTACAGATGTCCCCTTATGGCTTGATACTGTTTTTAGCAGGATGACCCATTTTGTTTGGGTATATAAATTGCCAATATTTCAGTATCAGGCCATGCAGGGACATCTATAGTATCCCCCGCCCTATTAGTCTGGCTAAGGCTTCTGGCAACCTTTAATCCTACCGTGCCGAACCTATTTAACCCTTTAATCTTTCGTAAATACATCGACATACACAGATGCGACAGATAGACTTAAGAACAAAAAAGAGGATTATATTATGGAAGTTTTATTAGAATTTTTCAGTAGATTTGTTGATCAACTACAAAAACCGGTGCTGGCATTTTTGCTTGCCGGAATGGTAGTTTCGGCATTTAATAGTAAGTTGCGTATTCCGGAAGCAATCTATCAATTTTGTGTATTTATGCTTTTGATGAGAATCGGTTTAAAGGGTGGCATGGCGATTCGGGATGGAAATTTTTTGGATATGTTGTTACCCGCTATCTTTTGTGTATTAATTGGTATTGGCATTGTACTTCTAGGCTCTGTTACGCTTGCCCGGCTACCTGGTATAAAAAAAGATGATGCCCTTGCTACTACTGGGTTATTTGGAGCGGTGAGTGGTTCCGCTTTGGCTGTAAGTATGTTGACGCTGGAAAGCGAGGGGATTTTTTTTGAAGGCTGGGTGCCTGCTCTGTATCCCTTTATGGATATTCCGGCATTGATTACAGCAATTATTTTGGCGAACATACACCTGGCTAAACAAAAAAGTGGTAGTCATGTCAAAGTGGATATAATGCCAATCATAAAGGATTGCCTCAGAGGGACGGCACTAACGGTTTTGATTATCGGGGTGGTGTTGGGATTAGTAACAAAACCGGATAGTGTTTACGAAAGCTTTTTTAACCCGCTGTTCAGAGGCTTTTTATCAATATTAATGTTGGTTTCTGGTATGGAGGCCTACAGCCGGTTAAGAGAGCTAAAGGGAGTCGCCCATTGGTATATTACTTATGCTTTTCTAGGTCCACTTATTCACGGATTGATCGGGTTTGGATTTGGCTATATTGCCCACTTGCTGGTGGGACTTAGCCCAGGTGGAGTGATCATGTTGGCAATTATTGCTTCTTCAAACTCTGATATATCTGGTCCGCCTACCGTTCGAGCAGGAATACCGTCTGCTAATCCATCTGTTTATCATGGAACGTCGACCGGTTTGGGAACAGTGGCAGTAATTGCTCTTTATGTGCCGTTCTTCTTGGCCTTAGGTGGAATAGTGTTTGGTTTTTAATAATTAGGAACGGGAACTAAATAAGTTGATATAATTAAAATGTGAGGGAGACAAGGGATATGCAACTTTATAAAACAAAAAAAGTTACAATTATAACTGAGGCAGTTATACTGGATAATGTTATAAAAATCACCAAAGAGCTGGGAGCCGATGGCTATACAGTAGACCGGGTTGCCGGCAAAGGGGAGAGTGGCGGCAGGTTTGGTTATGATATTGGCGGTATGCTTAGCAATGTAAGAATAGAGATTATTACCACTGAAGAACTAGCTAAAAAAATAGCTACCGAAGTAGAGGACAGGTACTTTACTAACTTTGCCGGGATAGTTTATTTGCAGAATGTGGAGGTCTGTGCTAAGAAATTTTGTGTATCCGGGTAATATAAAAAACATCACCAAGCACTCAGTAAGCTATCATTTAAGCCCACTGAGTGCTTGGTGAAAGTGGGTTTTTTCAGGCTTGCGTAAATTAAGATATTCGTGTCGATGAAGACTTTCCGGTTATAGTCCATCATGCCCATATAGATCCCCTCTTCTAAATGTAGATTGAATCCGACTTCATGGCACCTTCCAACTGTCTTTTAACAATTACTGCATCATTGAGATTCGCCAAATTAGCTAATTGTTTTTGTGAAAGTCCTTTCCCTTTTCGTGCTTGTTTTATGTTTTTGACAAAAAAACCCTTCAACTGCACAATTCTCCGCTCCAAGAAACAGATCTAATCAAAATATAATCTATTCATCACAGCTTCCTAATATAAGCCGAATACATATCCTACTTGAAAAGAATTCAATAACTGTTTCTGAATCTTCTGAATTTACCACTACAAGAGTAACCGATGAAAACAATTCTGGTTATTATCGATGGCTGTCGACCGGACGGACTTGAACAGGCTACAACGCCCAACATTGATCACATGATCGAAAACGGTGCACACACCCTGAATGCCAGTACCGTAAGCCCGTCAATCACCCTGCCTGTTCATTTTAGTATTTTCACATCTTTGAAACCAATAAGTCACAATGTGCTTAGCAATACCGGATCGCCCTCTCCGTCAACGGATGCAAGAAGCATTATAGATGTGGCAAAAGATTTTGGGAAAAAGACGGCTGCTTTCTACTCGTGGGAACACTTCAGGAATCTTTCAGCACCTGGTTCCCTAGACCATTCCCATTTCATAAAAAGCTGCTCAGTGGAAAACTGTGATGTTGAAATTGCACAGGCTGCTGCCGCCTATCTGACTTCCAGTAGTCCTGACTTCTGTTTTGTTTATTTTGAAGGAACCGATATAGCCGGACACAAGACAGGATGGATGTCAAAAGAATACCTTGATGCAATTGAAATGGCAGACACCGCACTTGGCATCATTCTGGGTGAACTGAAAAAAACAAATCTTTCTGATTCTTACACTATCATCCTGCATAGCGATCATGGTGGCATGGGTCACCATCATATGGAAAATACGCAAGAGGTAATGACCATTCCATGGCTTGCATTCGGCCCTGGAGTAAGAGCAAAACACCGAATTACGGAAAACGTAAATATTATTGACACAGCTCCGACACTTGCCGGTTTAATGGGGATTCCAGCACACCATACCTGGCAGGGTCGAGCAGTAAGTGGAGTTAACCTTTAAACATATATTGGAGAAAGTAATGGAAAAAAGCAAAAACAAAAATGAGACAACCGAGACTCAAAAAGAAATGACCAGACGCGATTTTGTCAAAAAATCAGTTGTTACTGGAGTCGCTGTCGGAGTTACAGCCAGTGTGGGACCCTGGTTTATAAAAGATGCGCTGTCTTCTTCCGGGGAGCTGAGGCTTTTCACATGGCCTGACTATTCAAAGCCTGAAGTTATTGCAGCATTTGAAAAGGCCACCGGTATCAAGGTTAAAGTAACTAATTACAGCAGCAATCAAGAATGTATGAACAAGCTGCGCGCCGCACGAGCCAAGGGATTTGATCTTGCCCAACCTTCATTAACAGAATTCCGCTTACATATGGATTTCGAACTTTACAGAGAGCTTGATGAAAGCAAAATCACCAATTTACACAATTTGGAGCCCTCGTTTTGGGATATTTCTGGAAAAACGGGTGGTATCATTGACGGAAAGCGTGTCGGTCTGCCTTATAACTGGGGCACCGAAGCCTGCGCCTGGAATACTGACAAATTAAATTTTAAATACGGTGAACTGTCTTACAACACCATGTGGGATCCAGAATTTGTCCAAAAAGTAACCTGCAGACCTCATTCTGTGTTTATTGGAGCAGGGTTGTATCTGGATTCCATCGGAAAAGTTCCTTCAAACCGCATGATGGATACCTATGAATCAGAAGAGAAAATGCGAAAAGTTTATGATGAAATATTCAAATTTCTGGTGGAGCGTAAAAAGAATATCAAGATGTTCTGGAACAATGCCCAAGACCATCAGCTGGCATTTCTCCAGAACGGGTGCGTTATCGGTCAAACATGGGACGGGCCAATGCTGACCTTGAAGAAGGAAGGCAAGCCGGTTTCTTTTATGGCACCAAAAGAAGGAGCGCTTACATGGGTTGATTCCATGGCTATTGTCAAAAATGCAAAAAACATCGAGCAGGCCTATGCCTTTATCAACTGGGCCTACACGCCAGAAGCCGGTGCAATCATGGCAAAATCAACCGGATACAACAGTGTGGTGAAAGGTGTTGCAGATCTTCTTGATGATGCCACAAAAAAAGGATTTGCCGAGGCATATCCAGAAGATGCACTGGACAATCTGTGGTGGTACCCTTCAGAAGCTTCCTGGTTTGTACCTGCCCGTACAGAATACAGAGATAAATTTCAGGCAGCTTAAAAGCTAGAATTTTGCGAACCGGTGATGAACGGTATACCGATACTCTTTTTAGTACCCCCTTGAGGGGTATAAGGCACTAATCCAAAAAGTTTTTATATCAATATAAACGTGGTATAAAAACTTTTTTTGGGAGAAATTACTATGAACCAATATATTGGTCAAGATATTGAAATAATTGATGTTGGAATGCATTATGAAGGGAGTCCCAAAGCTGCCCTCAACAATATAAATGTACACATCAAAGCCGGTGAATTTTTTAGTTTCTTAGGCCCTTCAGGGTGTGGCAAAACAACCTTATTACGTCTTATTGCAGGATTTCTCGACCCCACAGAAGGGCAGATACGAATAGGCGAAAAAGATATGTGCAGAATCGGGCCGAATAAGCGTCCTACCGCCATGATTTTTCAGAACCTGGCACTATTTACCCTGATGACTGTATCTGAAAATATTGCTTTTGGCCTGGAGATGAGAGGAGTCTCACTTGACAAGCGTAGAAAAAAAGCCGAGGAACTCCTGGAACTGGTAAATTTACCTGGGGTTGGAAATAAAAAGGTAAGTGATCTATCCGGTGGGCAAATGCAACGAGTTGCAATTGCAAGAGGACTTGCAGTTGAACCTTCCGTACTGTTACTGGATGAACCTTTATCTGCTCTTGACCTTAAGTTAAGACAGCATATGCGAACAGAATTACGACAAATCCAAAAACGTACCGGGGTCACTTTTATTTACATCACACATGATCAGGGAGAAGCCCTCACCATGTCCGATCGAATTGGGGTGATGTCTGCCGACGGCAGAATAGAACAGATTGCAACAGCAGACAATCTATACAATAAACCAAATACCGCTTTTGTTGCTGACTTTGTCGGTGCGAATAACAGCTTCATGGCTACAGTGAAGACAGCCAACAATGGACATGCTGTAGTTGAAACGTCGTTTGGATTCCTTACAGGCATTAACCCGCAGCAACTGAGTTCGGGGCAGCAAGCAATTGCTTTTGTCCGGCCTGAAGTCATTTCCGTACTGGAAGAGTCCAAGAGCGAGGAAAACACTATTAAATGTAGAGTGAAAAATATCAGTTTTGAGGGAGCCTTTGTAACCATATTTTTGGATGTTGACGGCAAGGAAGCCTTTATTATGCGCCGACACAACGACGGAACGTCACTTTTCCCGGAAATTGACTCAGAGATTGATGTTTGTTTTGGTACACACAATACCAGATTGCTAGCAGATGGAGCCTGCTTTCATGCGTAAACTCAGACAGGATGCAATAAGACAGTTTGGCACTTTTGGCATACTCTTAATTCTGGGTACTGTTGGATTCTGGGTCATTTGTATGATCCTGCTGCCTCAATTGATTATGATTGATTATTCTTTTCGCCCATTTCTGCCACTCAGAGAAATAGGCGGGCCTGAAGATAACTATACCCTAAAGAACTACATGGTACTTTTCACCAATGAATTTCACAGGATAATATTTATTAAGACGATCTGGGCCAGTGTTATTGTTACCGTTACTGCTCTGTTTGTCTGCTATCCCATTTCATTTTATCTAGCCAAAGTTGCCAAAGGTGCGCGGTTTAGTCTGATCCTGGTGGGGCTGATCATTCCTTATTGGATCAATGAACTGCTGCGGATTTTTGCCTGGCAATTAATTCTTTCTGATGCAGGTGTCTTAAATCAATTCCTTCTAACCATTAATATTATAGCAGATCCTATAAATTTTCGTGCCGGGAATGGTGCGGTTATCATGGGAATGGTGTACGCCTATATTTTATTTATGGTCTTTCCTCTGTATAATGCCATGGAAAGCCTTGACCGAAATCAGATCGATGCTGCACATGATCTTGGGGCCTCCTGGCCGCGTATACATTGGCACATTGTTATTCCCCACGCTAAACCCGGTATCGCAGTTGGTTGCATTATGACCTTTATGCTGGCAGCAGGATCAATAGCTGCACCACAGCTTTTGGGAAGTCCCAGTAGTTTCTGGTTTACTCAGATTATTTATACAAATTTTGAAACTGCAAACTGGAACCAGGGTGCTGCTTATTCAATGGTTCTGGCAGGTTTGTGTCTTATTTTTATTTTTTCCATGATGAAAATATTTAAAGTCAACCTGAGAGCGATTGCCAAATGATATCATCACGTGTTGTTCTAAAGCTTGCTATCGGCAGCTATCTTGTGCTGTTTTTTGTGTACCTGTTTCTGCCGCTGGTTTTTATGTCCGTTGTCGCTTTTAATACCTCCACTATTCCCCAGGTAACTCCTTGGGAAGGTTTTACATTCAATTGGTTCCGAGTTTTATTTGCTGACAGCCAGATGTGGGATGCCTTGATCAACAGCTTTATAGTGGCTTTTTTTGTGGTTATTATTTCGGTTCCCATTGGGCTTGCCGCGTCATTACTGTTGACACGATTGCAATTCAAAGCCCGTAACAGCTTTTATGCAATCCTTGTCTCTCCACTTCTCATGCCCGGTATTATTATCGGTATCTCCACCTTTTTATTCTGGGATAAGGCATTTCATTTATCGGGCGGCCTCTGGACAGCCATCATGGCCCAATCTACTTTTATAAGCGGTTATTGCATGCTGCTGATAATGGCAAGAGCCCAGCGTTTTAATAAAACCCAGGAAGACGCAGCATTTGACTTAGGAGCAACACACAGACAGGTCTTTTTGAAAATAACATTACCATTCCTCAAACCAGCATTGATTACAGCAGCAGCTCTTGCATTTATGCAATCCTTTGAAAACTATAATAGCACCCTATTTGCTATCGGCTTTGAGCAGACTCTGCCTATTTACATTGGTAGCAAACTGCGTTCGTTTATCAGTCCTGCCATGAATGCACTGGCATGCATTTTTATCCTTATTACAATTACCGGTGCTGTTGTGTATGAAGTCATGCGCAGAAGGGAAGCTATTAAAAGATAACCATAGATGTTTCGAGTCTACGCTTACCTGGTGAACGCTTACAAAAAAAAGACATTGGTCATTACTCTAACAGTGTCGCCCATGCTATATTGCCACTTATTATTTTTGCACTTTTCTTTAGTTTTGCTAATTCATGTACTAACGTATCTTCTTTATTATAAAAGTTATCTTTAACAAGCATTACAGCCGCACTTACAGTTAAAAGATTATATCTGCTTTTTATACCCTCTCTATTTTCTGCTTGAATAAAGCCTCTTTTTCTATCTTTATCATCATAAAAACTCTCAACATCGTGTGCAAATTTATTGACTATCTTTTTTACTTCTTGATAAACCTCCTCATCTGTCTCACTAGAGCTATTCCATCCCAGAAAAAAATCATCTCCACCAATGTGTCCCACCAGGCTATCCTTAAGATTGGTCCTTTTTTTCAAAATATCGGCAAAAAGAAGTATCGCTCTATCCCCTTTTCTAAATCCATAGTAGTCATTAAAAGGCTTAAAGTTATCAAAGTCAAAATAGACTATCACGCACTTTTTCTTAGATTTTAATCTACCAGCTATGTATGTATTTATTATTTTATTACCATTTAATCCAGTTAAAGGATTTTGTTCTTTTGCATCTAAAAGTCTTTTTGCATTGATAAGATCCAATATAACTTTTGTACTTAAAAAACCGCTATATTTTGTATTTTTTGTTATAATAATTCCGCCATTGTCACTATTGTGAGAGTATATTTTAAGCATCCTCTCTAATGAGTCAGTTATCTTGGCAATCCCACAGACTATTGTGAACTTTTTGATACTATTTTTTGTATGTTTTTTCAGAATGGAGTATCCAAACTGAGAGAAGATATACTGCTTTAAATCAACCTCTTTAATAATTCCAATAGGAGTGAAATCATCAGACACAATAGGAATAATGGATATTGTTGGATTTTCTCTAAAATACTTAAAAACATCATCTAGGTTTGAGTTCTCATGCAGTGCAGGTAAAACCTCTATGTATCTATCAATATTCTGTATATTTTTTCTATCTCTTCTGTTTTTCAGTGACAACTCTAAAATATTGTCATATTGGCGCCTCAGCTTCAGCAGATTTCGCGTAGGTTTTGCCACAAGATACCCTTGAACCATACAACAGCCTAGGCGTTTACACTCCTCAAGCTCTTTCGCTCTCTCAACCCCTTCAGCTATAATACAAATCCCCATCGCTTGTGACATTTCAATAATAGCACTTACAAAGATTTGTTTATTTTTATTTTTATCTATCTCGGATATGAAATATTTATCTATCTTAATAAAATCAGGTTCTGAACGATACAGCATCTGCAGACCAGAATAACCAACTCCAAAATCATCTATAGCCATGCTATACCCTTGTTTCTTGTATGTATTTAAAACAAGAGAATCAACACCAACATACGCACCTGCCTGGTGTTTTTCAGACAGCTCAAAACATATATTTGTTTTATCTAAATCAAACATTTTCATCACATCAACAGTTTCGCCAGATGAAAAATCCGGCATTGATGTAATTCTATTATCTAAATTGTAAAAAAGTTTTATCTGTTTTGAAAACTCCAGTTTAGAAAACTTCTTTATGGCTTTTTCTCTTAAAATCATATCTAGTTTATATAAAACATTCTCATTGTATGCAGTATCGAAAACAGAATCTATTGTATTAAAATCTTTTGATTCATACCCTCTAATAAGTGCTTCGAATCCAAATGTTTTTCCACTATCGACATCAACTATTGGCTGAAATGCGTAATCGACCCTCCCTATTAAGTCCAGCCATTTTTGATCCATTTTAAATACTCCTTTTGAGATATAACCGGGTAGGGGTTAGGCATTGATTCAGCATTTTGCTCTACCTTGTGTTGTGAATTGAGCTAACGAGGTGGTATGACATTGGAAAACGACGTTTCCGAAGAAGTCATTTTACTGTAAAAAGTTCAAAGGCTGTCAGGTCTACATAGAAATTCTGTTCGTTGCCAACTCCGCCTGATCATATTACAAATACAATTTTCATTGGTCTGAAAACTACGCTCCACAAATGCAGCCAATTCCATTATATACGGATGTCCCTTCTTTCAAGGTAAGAACTGCTTTTGGAATAGTATGATCATCTATGACCACAAGATCCGCAATTTTACCGGCAGCAATTTCACCACGGTCATCCAACCGGGCAAGTTTAGCAGGAGTAGTAGAAACCATCTCAAAACAACGGCTAAGCTCTATGCCGAGTTCACGATGTATTATATACGGTGCCTGCAGCATGGAACTTGGGTGGTAATCTGAACAGAGAAAATCACAGGCTCCCAGGGCAATCATCTCTCTTGCCGAGATATTACCGCTTTGGCTTTTGCCACGTACCACATTAGGAGCTCCCATGCCGGTGGCAATTCCACGAGATCTTGCATAGGCTGCCACAGCCATATTAATTGGAAACTCGGATACTGTCACGCCAAAGTCACGGATAAGATCAATTTTTTGAGGAGTGTCATCGTCATGAGAAAGAAGAACAAGATCATGACTGGCAGCAAACTTAAGGATATCTTTTACCACTTCGTAGGAATCAGCCTTGTTTAGCTGTTTCTGTCTGATAATAGTGTCGGAATCTGTATCCGATAACTTGTATACAGGCTGGTGAAACTTTTTCCAGCTTTCAATGGATTTAAATTGTCCCTGTCCCGGTGTGTGATCCATAACGGAAAACAGATGGACATGACCTTTTTCTATTAACTCCTTGATTACAGAAACAGAAGCGAAAGAGGTGAGCTCAAAACGGATATGAATCAAATTATCTACAAAAAGATGCTCCCTATTGGCTTCAGCAATCCGACAGATTACCCGTGCTGCAGTTTCGGTGCTTCTGGTTCCTGCGACCGCCTCGTCATTAAATCCCACCGCATGAAACATGGTGGTAATTCCTGCCATTGTCAGTTTTTTATCGAGTTCCACCAAAGCGGAATCAATAGGGAAATAAGCACCGGGCCGCGGCTCGATTTCTTTTTCAACCGCATCAGAATGTAAATCAACCAAACCCGGCACAATGAGTTGATTTCCAAAGTCATGGGCGGTGGGTCTGGAATTATGGGGAGTGATTGCTTCTATAATTCCATGACGGATTACAATATCGGCAGGTTGGATCGCACCACCGGTAAGTACACGTTTTGAACGTAAAACGAAATGCATCAGGCTACCTCCCGGATGGCTTGGAACGGTTTCTCTGTGTTCTTTCTGGTTATTTCGTATGTTTTGTCAGCTACCCTTTCAATCTTTTTTCTGTCATGAAAGATGCCGATCATGGCAATGCCCTTCTCTTTCATATCTGCCAGAAGCGTTAGTACCCGATCAGAGCTTTGCTCATCGAGCGAGGCGGTAGGCTCATCAAGCAGGATAAGGTCTTTTGGGGCAATGACACCACGGGCAATATTGACCCGCTGCTGTTCGCCGCCGGAGAAAGTAAGCGGGGAAATATTAAAGAGTTCTTCTCGTATACCAAGCATATTCAGTAAGTTTGCTGCTTGATATAAGGAATCCTGTTCTGACACTCCTGTTTCCACAAGTGGTGCTGCCACAGCTTGCAGCGCGCTGACACGGGGAAGTATCTTGAGAAATTGGGTGACAAAGCCGATTTCACGTTTACGGAGTTGTAATATCTGGCTTTCACTACATGTTACCAGATCCACCACACTTTTATCTGATCTGTGAAAAAGAATTTCTCCTGAACTCACCAGATAGGTGCGGTAGATAGCTTTTAAAATCGAAGACTTTCCCACGCCGCTTACTCCGGTGAGAGCAAGCAGGTCCCCTCTGTTTACTGAGAAACTTACATCCGAGAATCCTGTAACCTGTGTGCTGTTCCTTTCATGAAGGGTGAAAACCTTTTCGATTTTCTGAACATCTATTATTTTTGTTTTTGTTTCTGTTTTTGTTTTTGTTTTTGTTTCGCTGATGTTTATCATCATATTCCTCATAAAATACTTGAGACTAGCAGTTGCGTATATGGATGCTGTGGATCTTCAAGAATCTGATCGGTGAGACCATATTCCACAAGTGTTCCATGTTTCATAACCACCGTAATATCAGTTAGGTGATTGATAACTCCAAGATCGTGGGAAACAATGATCATGGAAAATCCTATCTCCTGTTGCAATTCCTTAATTAGATCAAGAATTTTTGCCTGCACCGAGACATCAAGGCCGGTGGTTGGCTCGTCTAGCAGAAGCAATTTGGGTGAGGATGATAAGGCTTTTGCTATCTGGATCCGCTGTTGCTGTCCCCCTGAAAAATTTTCGGGATAATCATCAATGCGGCTTGTTTCCATATCAATGCGATCGATGAAACCAAGAGCTCCTTTGCGGATCTTTTCATAGTTCCGTTCTCCTGCTCCGATAATTCGTTGCGCAATATTTCCGCCTGCTGAGAATAGAAAGTTAAGCCCCAGGTGCGGATTCTGATAAATCATAGACATTTCTTTATTTCGCAGATGTGAAACAGTGGCTGGCATAGCCTTTAAGATATTTAAGGGCTGGTTCCGGTCGTCTGTTAATCCATTAAAAAATATTTTTCCGCAGCTAGCGGTTATATCCTGGTATATAAGCTGCAACAGTGTGGATTTACCACTCCCGGACTCGCCGACAATACCAAGAATTTCATTTTTCCTGGCAGTAAGGCTGATTGAGTTAATTGCCACCACGGACGCACATTCCGGACAAATTGCTCTTCCATGCTCCTCACCGGTTAACGCAAGACAGCTGCCACAGGAGTTGCCATATATTTTGCTTAGATCCTGAACTTCAAGAAGCATTGCTTTTCTCCAGATGTTGATCGCAGTATTCGGTGTCGCTGCAAAAATAGTGGTTTCCGGTTTCTCTGCGTACTTCATCAAAGAAGACATTCTGTGCTCCGCAACGCTCACAGGATATTCCACTAAAGCTTTCCACCTTGAATTCCCGGTCATCAAATTTCAACGGTTTCACGCTGGTATACGGAGGGATGGCATAAATTCGTTTTTCACGTCCTGCCCCAAAAAGTTGAAGCACCGGACTGTTATCCATTCGTGGAATATCATATTTAGGTATGGGTGAGGGATCCATGACATAATGATCGTTTATCAAAACCGGATAGCGATTGGAGATTCGGCTGTCGCCATACTGCGAGGTATCTTCATACAACAAAACCCAGAGTTTTGCGTAATCACTGTTTGCATGCATCTGTTTCTGCTTGGCAGTGTCCGGTTCCACAGTGGTTAATACTTCAGGAGTGGGAACCTGAAATACCAATATCTGTTTTTCATCTTTTGCAAATTCATGCTCCGGTATCCGGTGCCTGGTCTGAATAATGGAGGCTTCAGATGTGTTTACTGTCTCTTTAACTCCGGTGACCTCCGTAATAAAATCACGGATATTTACGGCATTAACAGATGCATCGCAGCCTTGATCAATGACCTTGAGCACATCACGTTCGAGTATGATGGAAAGGGTGATCTGTAGGCCGCCGGTACCCCAGCCTCTTGCCACAGGCATTTCCCGTGAGGCAAAGGGGACAATATAGCCGGGCAGTGCTACGGCTTTCAGCAGTGAACGCCTGATTTCCTTTTTGGCGTCTTCGTCTATAAAAGCAAAGGTGGTGCTATTCATCTGTCTGCTCCTTTGCTTTTTCCAATACCTGAAGATCCGCCTGGAAAGTGACATAATGGGGAAGTTTGAAATGGTTGGCAAAACCGCTGGATTCAATGCCGTCCACATGGTGCATGATTATTTCCGGATTGGTGGCAATATCAATTCCACCAATCGAGTATCCTTTGTGGTGCATAGCCATATCAAGGATGGACATGGCTATAGCCTTGGTTTCGTTAAAACCGATACAAAAACCAAATCCTGTTGCCAGCCGGAGTTTTCCATCTTTTGGATCACTGTTGAATGAGCCGATGGATTCACAGGCTGTTGCACGTATTTCACCAATCTTCACTTTGTTTCCGGTGAATGGGTGGATGAACTCAACCGATAGATATCCGATACGCAGATCTCCGATGGTTGGATGAACATCGCCATAACCACGCATTGAAGTGTAGGAGAAGGCCAGCATTGCTCCGGTCTCCCCTCTGGACATAACCTGCATTAATGCGCTCCGTGGATAGGGCGGCAATGGGAAAGAGCGGGATACGTCGAAGGGTTTTTCTTCTTTGTTCTCAAGTACAATGATCTGATCGCGACGGCGTAAACATTCAACGCCACTCGGTGTTGAATCGTTGCCGGTCAGAATAGGGGGCAAACCCGATTTGCCGGATCTTGCTGCGGAAAATTCGGGTGTGTCTCCTATTTTGACCCGGAAAAGCCTGATAACGTAATCGCAGGAAGGACCAAGTATCTGCCCGCCCTCGATATCTTTGAAGGCTGATGAGATGCGGCGCAAGACCCGCATGGAACTACTGTTCAGAGGTTCTGCTTCGCCTATCCGCCTACAAGTGGAACGGTGAGCACGAAGATAAAAAGCAGCCTCAAAAAGATCACCGCCTGTGCGCCGCATGGCTTCGGCAGCGAGTTTTTCACTGTACAGTGCTCCTTCACTCATTATACGGTCACAGGAAAAGATAAGACCTTTCTGTAATTCATCGTCACCAATTCCTTTGGCCAAACAAATGGAATCACGGAAGAAACGTTTAGACGCACGAATGGAATCAGCACCACCCTTAATGGCTACATAACTCATAACACTTCCACCGTGGTAGTGCGGGGGAGACCGCAAATCATGTGAGTATCAGACAGGAAGTACATGTCCACACCAAGGGGGAAATGTTTATTTTTTTGTGCCAGCAACTGAAGAAAACTCGTTGTGGCAGGAAGTATTGTTTCTTTTGTACCGTCAATTCCAGGGCCACTCAGCTTCACTTGGGTACCCTCGTTGAGATCCTCACAACAACAGATTAAAGTGGCGCTAAATTCGGGATTCAGTTGATCGCCTGCCTTTGCTTCCATAAGGATGTGTTCAAGCGGCGTATCCAGAAACAGATAATCAGCCTCCTCTACTGCAACTTCCTCAGAATTTGTCAGCACCTTTATCATGTTCCAGTTTGTATCTGTCTGCTGGTAGAAATTTACCTCGGAATAAAGCAGCATTGCAGCCAAAGCCAGCAGGCTTGAATCAAACAAGGGTGTTATCTGGAAAACATCTCCCGGGCGGGAAAGGGCATCGAGACAGTTGCGAAAGTTCTTACGATTGAGTTGTTCTATGTCTGTGTTTGTGTGTGTGTTCATGATTGTTATGACCTACATTAAATCAAAGGAAACCTTGGTGGCAGCCACCTCCGTTTGTGTGTTCTGGAGATTCTGTTCATGTCGTTGCCTGCCCTGTTGGACAAGTTTAGCTATAGCTTCTTGTTCAACACCCGCAGCATAAGCAGCATCCAGAATAGCAATGCTGAGAGCTAATACGGGTGTATCATCCATTACCATGGCCCAGCCATCCACATCATTCACCTGGACAATAGCACTGCTTACCAGGACTTCGCCCCCGTAGAATGTTCCCTGATTAACAGGATCATCTATAGGCAGCATCAAAGTCTGGGCTGTGGGTTGTTGAATAATCTGGACATTTGCCCGACATTTAATCTGTTGACTGAGGGTATTGATCTCATCCTGTTCAGCCTGCTGTAAATAGAAATTATTATTTTCTCGTTTCATCTAATTGACTCGTTGCTTGCTTTGAGCTTGCTTTGAAACTCAAGTTTTTTCGTGTACGTCCCTTAGTTCCTTAGATATATTTTTTCCTGATCGTTGCGCTGAGTCTGTCTATAAGCCAGACTGTGATGACAATTATAATAATGATGGTTGTTACATCTGCGTTTTCAAAGGCACGTATCTTATCAAACAGATAGAAGCCAATCCCACCTGCCCCGACAAAACCAAGTATGGACGCACTGCGCACATCGGATTCAAACCTGTAGAGCACCATGGAAATAAAATGGGGCATGGTTTGCGGCAGGACAGCGTATACAATGACCTTGGGAAAACTGGCTCCGGTGGAAATCAATGCTTCAACAGGTCCCGGATCTATTGACTCATTTCCCTCGGCAAGAAGTTTGCTAAGCACTCCTGCGGTATGGACACCAAGTGCCAAAATTCCGGCCATTGGGCCAAGTCCCACTGCTGAAACAAAAAGCAGTGCCCAAACAATCTCATTAATGGATCTGAAAACATTGGCAATCAGTGTAGCACATGCATAGACACTGCGACGCAGAGCCTTTGCAATAATTCCCCGGCCGGGAATAATGATTTTCAAAATGTTTCTGGAGGAGAAGAGCGAGAGGGGGAAGCCGAGCAGTACTGAGAGAAACAGTGCAACCACGGCCATCTGAACGGTTTCAAACATTGCCTTTAGATATAGGCGAAGATCATATTCAATGAAAGATGGAGGAAAGAAACTGGAACCTGCAATATCCGGATTACCAACTATGTATGAACGCATATATCCCATACCGTCAACGAGGGAAGCAATACTCATTTCAGTATTGAACCAGCTTGTACAATATGCAACAGTCAAGGCAAGCAGGATCAACATTGTCTGCCATTGAAAAGGAGAAGCTGCTTTTCTCAGTTGTTCAGGATTACTTGGAGTGCTTGTTTTCATGTGCGTTTATCGGAAGATTTTTTATATACATTTCCTGGAATGTCGTACGCCGAAAATACATTTTTCCGACGTACGACAGGAGGTAAATACGAACAGAAGACTCCTTTTGTTACTTCTTCGCTTTCAATGCCTTTTTCATGGCAACCAACTCTCTGATACCGTCATACTGCGAGTCGTCAGTCTTTTGATATCCGGAAATTTTCAGTTTCTCCAGACCATCTTTATCATTGTAGGAGAGAAAGGCATCCTGTACTGCTTTCTTCAGAGAAGCAGGAAGATCTCTACGTGCTGCAATAGGAGAACCGGGAATAAGTTCGGATTTCCAGATGATATTAAAATCATCTTTTTCCCAGTGGGTACCTAGGCCGCGATCAAAATCGAGATCGTTGGTGGCGGCACCGTCCACTTTGCCAGCTATTACTGAGAGGATAGAAGCTTCATGGCTGCCGGAATAGATAACTCTTCCGAAATAGTTTTCAGGATCTATGTTGATTTTATTCAAATAAACGGTGGGCACCAAGGTTCCGGAGGTTGAATGGGGGTCAGTAAATGCCCATTTCTTACCTTTCAAGTCCTCCATGCTCTTTAAACCGGAACCAGCTTTAGTGATAATATAGCCATGGTAACCGGCAACACCGCTTTGATTTACTTCAATCACAAGAGCCTCTGCATTGGCACGTTTTGCAGCTTCGGTGTACGATTTTGGCCCAAGGTATGCAATATCAATATGACTATGCTGCATCCCGGTAATCACTCCTGCGTAATCACCTGCTATCTGTAATTTTACATTGATACCAAGTTCTTTTATCAGGTGATCAGTCAAATTCCCAAAACTGTCCGACATATTGCGGGCAGATGCAACGGGAATCACGCCAAAGGTGATCTGCTCAGGCCAATCTGCTTTTGCCTGGCTGGTGGTGGCTGTCACCGCCGTTAGTGCCATTAATATCATCAGGGTCTTAAGTACTCTTTTCATCGTTTCTCTCCTTTAAAATGAATTTCTTTTTTATTAAAACCCGCACTATGCGGAATACTACGTTTTTCCTTTTGGGGACTCACAGTTAAATCCAATAAACATACGATATTCCGTTGGTTATCTGAGCTATAAAAATCCTTGTCAAACACTGCCAGGCAAGGCTGCATACGGTAAAAAGGCTTTGCTTGCTATATGATGGCGTGACGAACCTTAGCGGAAACATATTCAGAAATGAATACGGTTCCGAGAATCACCAACAGAATCACTGAAACCTGTGTCCAAGCCAGTACATTGATCGAAGCATTAAGCTCCACACCAATACCACCGGCACCAACAATGCCCAATATGGCGGAGCCGCGCACATTGATATCCCAACGAAACACACCGACACCAGCAATGGTCGGTAAGACCTGTGGCACAATTCCATAGAGCATTTGCTGGGTGCGTGAGGCACCGGTTGCCTCAATTGCCTCAACTTGGGTATGATCGATTTCCTCAATCGCTTCGTAAAGCAGTTTTGCACATCCGCCAATCGATCGAAAACCGATGGCAATGGTTCCGGCAAGCACTCCAGGCCCCACAACAACAACCAGCAGCAAAGCCCAGATCAGCGAATTGACCGACCGTGTGCCAGCAATGATAAATAATGCGACACCACGTATGGCTTTGTGGGGTGTCGTGTTGTGCGCTGCCAAAAAGGCTATCGGCACCGCCAGAAACATAGCAAAAACGGTTCCTATCGTGGCGATGCTCAGCGTATCCCAAACCGGTCGCCAAAGATTGTCCATATAGGACCAGGAGGGAGGAACCATGCGCATTACGATATCGCCCATCTGCCGTGGGGAATCCCAGACAAACATCCAGATGGTTTTCTCCGAAATCAGGTTCCAGGCATATACGGTAATAGAGATTCCAATGAGCCATACGGCCCAAATGAGCAATTGGTGCAAATTGGTTCGCCGCCTCCAAACGGGGCCGTCAGCTGTTTCAAGCAAAGGCATTACTGAACCCTCTTTCTAAGATAGCCGGATGTGTATTCCAGCGTAATAACGATAGCAATTATCGTAATCAGTATGGTCGCGGTCGTATCGTATTCATAGCGCTGCACCGATGTGAGCAAATGGGCACCAATACCGCCCGCACCAACAATGCCGACAACCGCACTTTCACGAAAGTTGATATCAAGGCGGTAAAGCGCCAAGCCAATCATCCGCGGCATGACCTGCGGTTGAACCGCAAAGTTCACCCATTGCAACCAGCTTGAGCCGGTGACACGCACCGCTTCGGCCTGTGATTTACTCATATTTTCAATATCTTCGGCCAACAGCTTGGCATAGAAGCCGATGGTACCAATTGAAAGGGCAACAAATCCGGCAAACGGGCCAAAGCCAAAAAACTTGACTGCAAATATCGCCAGAATGATTTCAGGAAACGTTCTCGAAACACTGATGATGCTGCGGCAGACAAGATAGACCCAAGTCGGAGAAAGATTGCGTGCGGCACCCAGTCCGATTGGCACAGAAAGCAAAACCCCGCCGACCGTTGCAATAATGGCCATCCAGATGCTCTCTAGAATACCATCAACAATCACGCCACGGGAATCTTCCAGATTGGGTGGGAAAAACTTCGATAGCAAAGTGATTCCGCGCGGTATCCCTTCAGCAACCCTTGTCGAGTTGATTTCCATTGTGGAGAGTGCCACCACAAAATAGCCAATGGCACCAATGATAATTGACCACCGTAAAGCAGGGTTTTTTATAAAAGATGGCTTTTTCCAGGTGCTGGCATATTTTGCAGGAGGTTCACTCATGTGTTTTCCCCGGTTTCATCATCATCCACCGCCTTAATGGTGGATTCCCAGTCTTCTTCGCCGTAGATCTCTGTCAAAACATTCGGCTTCAACCCGTCTGGCGGCCCGTCAAAAACAATCTCTCCCAGCTTCAGGCCTACCACGCGCTGCGAATACATTTGTGCCAGCTGCACATCATGAATATTGATGATGGCTGCGAGGTCACGTTCGGCGCAAAGTTCTTTGATAAGCCGCATGATCTGGCGCGAGGTTTTGGGGTCCAGACTAGCGGTCGGTTCATCCACCAGCAGTAATTCCGGGTGTTGAATGAGCGCGCGGCAAATGCCGACGCGCTGGCGCTGGCCACCGGAAAGTTCATCCGCACGCTTGTCGGCCATTTGCATCAGGCCAACCCGGTTGAGCAGGCGATAGGCTTCCTGAACATATTCCTTCGGAAACCTGCGAAAAAAGCTTTGCCAGAAGTTCACATATCCCAACCGCCCGGAAAGCACATTCTCCATGACAGTCAAACGTTCAACCAGGGCATATTCCTGAAAGATCATGCCCATGCGACGGCGGGCTTTTCTAAGTTCTCTGGAGGACAATGAGGTGATTTCGGTATCGCCAAGAAATATCTTGCCATCGGTTGTAGCAACAAGGCGATTCACACAGCGAATAAGTGTTGATTTGCCAGCCCCTGACGGACCAATCAGCGCCATGACCTGACCGCCGGGTACTTCCAAAGTAACATTGCTCAGTGCCAAATCACCGGTTTTATAGCGTTTGGATACGTTTTCAAGACGCAACATATACTTTTTCCACTCCACGAAAATTGTGAATGCTTTAGAAAGAAATTGGGCCTGGCATATCAGCCAGGCCCAAAGAGTGCAGATTTGGAGCTTGTTGACTATTTACAGTCGTAGCTCACGTTGTTGGCCTTGTCGATTCCGCGAATAACGACCCAGTCATGCTTGTGGGTAATTCCGATAAAGCGATCCGCTTTTTTGAACTCTTTCTTGAAGTTCTCATCCCAGGGATAGGTCCAGAAAGCTGTCTTTATCTTGGCAACCAATTCTGGATGCAGATTGTGTGCATGGCCATAGCCGGTTGTCGGGAAGGTCTGTGATTTGTAGATAGAACGAATTTTTCCAGGCTCGATCACTCCGCGGCGTTCCATGCGGTTCAATACGGAGTTGGCAACCGCTGCAGCTTCATAATCGCCGTTGTAAACACCGAGGATCGAATTGTCGTGCTTGCCGGAAAATGTTGTCTTGAAATCCTTGTCTTTCACCAGACCAAACTCACCTTTCAAGATAGCGGACGGTGCCTTGAAACCGGAATTTGAGGTTGGCGAGGTGAAGGCAAGGGTTTTACCCTTAAGATCAGACGGACTTTTGATCGGGCTGTCCATCGGTACAATAATTTCCATCTCATAGCCGAAGGAACCATCATTCATGGCCATCATGGCAAAGGGTACGAAACCCGCACAACTAACAGCGATCGGGTTGGAGCCGGTGTTGAAACCTGCCACATGGAGGCGGCCTGAGCGCATGGCTTCCAGTTGGGCCGCATTGGACTGAACCGGGAAGAAAACCACCTTTTTGCCGATGACTTTTTCCATGTGCTTGATGAAACCATCCCAGATACTGGCATAAACGGCCGGATCTTCAACTGGAGTATAGGTGAAGATAATGGTGCTGGGGTTTACCCAGTCCTTTGGATCAATCGGCAAATCAGCAGTTTGGTCAAAGTTGCGGTCGCAATAGGCCTTATCGAGTGTGCCACGGTTGCATTCTTCCGCATTGGCAGTCGATGCCAGACTGGTGGTGAATGTCATCGCCGTTAGTGCCATTACTATCAGCAGGGCCTTAAGTACTCTTTTCATCGCTTGTCTCCTTTAAAATGACTTTCTTTTTATGTAAACCCGCACTATGCGGCATTTCTCATTTCGTTGTTGTTGTTGTTGGTATTATCATGAATGTGACTCATGATATCCGTTACATTATTTTTACTGCCCTTCTGGGATGTAGGTTCGCTTTCATATATAGAATCAAGATTCCTGCTAAGAAGCTCCTGGGGTGTTCCGTCAAAGGATATAGTCCCTGAAGCTACACCCAGGATGCGATTGCAGTAATCACGTGCGAAATCAAGATGATGCAGGTTTGTTATAACTGTCACCCCATAGGACTCATTTACTTTGCGCAGAACCTCCATCACCTGAGCAGCACTTTTGGGGTCAAGTGCTGCCACCGGTTCATCGGCAAGTATAATGTTTGGGTTCTGGGCTAGTGCTCTTGCGATGGCGACCCTCTGCCGCTGACCTCCGGATAACTCATCACAGCGTCTCATGGCCAGATGTTCAATGTTCACTACCTGCATATATTCGTAGGCTTTTTCCAATTCTTCAGTGGAGTACAGCTTGATCAGTGAACGCCCTAAAGGGATGTTTTTCAACATACCGCTCATCACATTATGGAGAACAGAGAGGCGATTAACCAGATTGTACCCTTGAAAGATAAATCCAATGCTTGCGCGCAAGTCGCTCAGTCCTTTTTTGCTGATCGAATTTAAGTTGTACCCGGAGACATGGTAGTCACCTTTAAGAATCCTGATATTACCAATAAGGGACATAAGAAGCGTGGACTTGCCAGCACCGGATAGCCCAATTATGCCAACGAATTCACCTTTTTTTACTTGAAGATTAATATCGTGCAGGATTGGTGTGTCGGTGTAGCCTAAATATACGGATTGAAGATTAATCATGGTTTCTTTCTCCCGGAAAAACAGATTATTTTTTTTATATGTTCAGTGCTTCAGTAGTGACTGTTGGATAAACTGATAGCAGGGACAATATAGGAAGGATGTTAGAAAGGGGTTAGCAAGACATTATAAACAGATTACGTTTACATGAGGAAATGATTAAATTTTGTTGCGTTATAAATTTTGCAGAACTCTTCTCAGCATCTTAACGAACCTTCCCCACCCCCCACATTTTGTATTGACATCTCAAACACCATACCATATATTGACTTTCATCCGTATTGGTACGCTTTACAATGAAGCGTGACAACAGGGAATCCGGTGTAAGTCCGGAACTGTCCCGCAGCGGTAACTGGGAACGAACACCGATAAAAGCACTGAGCGTCCGTTGGTCAAAGCCAAATACTTAGGCCGGCAACATAACGCCTGGGAAGCACGGTTAGTAGGAACAAACAGCGCTCAGAAGTCCGAATACCTGCCAATACCCCACATTTCATTACCACCTTCGAGGATAAGGAGTAGTCGTATGCCCGCAAACAACGCCCTGAACCGTCCCACCTTCTTTGCTCAAATAAAAAAGAGAACAGGTCAGACTGTGCCTTTTGCAGCCGAGAAAATCACAATCGCCCTTGAGAAAGCTGGTCTTGCCACCGGTGAATTCAGCCGTACCGAAGCACGTCGCTTAACCATACGTGTTCTCACACTGGCCCACGAAATCATTGAAGGTGAGCCAGATGTGGAGCAAATACAGGATCTGGTCGAGGAAATTCTTATCTCATCTCCCCACAAAAAAACTGCCAAGGCATATATTCTCTACCGCGATCAGCAAAAGCGAAGAAGAGAGATGATCGAACAGGCAGATATCCAGCTTATCGACAATTACCTTGACCGTCTTGACTGGCAGGTAAATGAAAACAGCAACATGGCCTACTCACTCCAGGGCCTTAACAACTATATTGCCAGCGAAACCTGTAAAAATTACTGGCTGCACCGTATCTATCCACCGGAGGTTCAACAGGCTCATGAGGATGGAGATATCCATATTCACGATCTGGGACTCCTCTCCGTCTACTGTGTGGGCTGGGATTTGCAGGATCTGCTCCTGCAAGGGTTTAAAGGTGTGCCGGGAAAGGCCGCCTCGGCACCGGCAAAACACTTCCGCAGTGCTCTTGGCCAGGTTGTTAATTTTTTCTATACACTCCAGGGAGAGGCCGCAGGAGCACAGGCATTCTCCAGCTTCGACACCCTGCTTGCCCCCTTTATTCGCCATGACAATCTCAGCTACCGCGAAGTTAAACAAGCCATCCAGGAATTCATCTTTAACCTCAATGTTCCCACGCGGGTTGGATTTCAAACTCCTTTCACCAACCTGACCATGGATCTGCAACCGCCATCCACTCTGAAAGACATACCTGCCGTCATAGGAGGCATGCCCCAGGAAAGTTGCTATGGCGACTACCAGCTGGAAATGAATGTGATAAATGAGGCATTTCTGGAGATAATGGCCGAAGGAGACGCCAACTCACGGGTATTTACCTTTCCCATCCCCACCTACAATATCGGCGCCGATTTCAACTGGGAAGAAAAAAGTCTTGATCGTCTCTGGTTGGTTACCGCCAAATACGGCATTCCCTATTTTGCTAATTTTGTAAATTCTGATCTTTCCATGGAAGATGCCCGTTCCATGTGCTGTCGTCTGCGCCTCGATACTCGAGAACTCAAAAAACGTGGTGGTGGACTTTTTGGTGCCAACCCACTCACCGGCTCCATTGGAGTAGTTACCATTAACTTGGTTGCACTTGGCATTCAGAGCACTGATAAAAAAGATTTTTTCAACAACCTCAATCAAAAACTGGAAATTGCCCGGACAAGCCTTGAGCTCAAACGAAAGATCCTGGAAGAATATACCGCCAAAAACCTCTATCCCTACACAAAATTTTACCTGCGTCAGGTGTACGAACATTTTGGAAAATATTGGGAAAATCATTTCTCAACCATCGGAATCATAGGTGCACACGAAGCCTGCCTTAATCTTATTGGCAGTGGTATTGGCGAGATAGAGGGCAAGAAGCTGACTGAAGACATTCTGGACTTTATACGGGAAAAACTCCAGCATTTTCAGGAAGAAACGGGCAATCATTACAATCTTGAGGCAACACCAGCTGAAGGGACCGGGTTTCGTTTGGCTCAACTCGACAAAAAACGATTTCCCAGCATTAAAACGTCCCTTCGTACGGAGGATGGCGCAACGCCCATTTATACCAACTCTACCCAACTACCAATTAACCACAGTGAAGATATTTTTGAGATCCTTGATATACAGGACAGTCTTCAGGTAAAATATACGGGTGGCACAGTCCAACACATATTCCTGGGCGAAGCCGTAGCCGACCCGGAAGCTGTTAAAAGTTTTGTTAAATCTGTTTGCAACAATTACCAAATCCCCTACTTCACCATTAGCCCGTCGTTTTCCATTTGCCCGGAACACGGATATCTTAATGGCGAAATCACGACCTGCCCAAACTGCCAGCGACCCACCGAAATTTATTCCAGGGTGGTGGGCTACCTCAGACCCGTACAGCAATGGAATGACGGAAAAAAATCAGAGTTTGCGAGCAGAAGTCATTTCAAGGTTGAAAGGACCAGGCTTACATGCTGATCGGCGGAATCCAAAAATTCACATTATCGGATTTTCCCGGCATCCCTGCGGCAATAGTCTTTACCCAGGGATGTAATTTTCGCTGTCCATTTTGTCA
>JAFLJO010000171.1 GCA_022712975.1 Desulfocapsa sp. | reverse complement strand
TCAACTTTTTAAAGCACTGGAAAGAGTGTCGGAAGAACTGGGCAGGGAACTATTCCTTGTAGGTGGGACAGTTCGTGACTGGCTCCTGGGTACCATTCCCAATGATCTTGATTTTACCGTTGATTGTGATGCAGTACAATGTTGTAGGACTCTTATTCACGCACTTAATGGCGGAACTTTTGTGCCTCTTGGCACAGTCGAAGAAGATGCCGGGAGGGTTGTGTGGAAAGGGTTGACCATTGATTTTTCAAGTTTTCGAAAAGGTGCAGGTACAATTATAGAAGATTTGACCCTGCGTGATTTTACTTTGAATGCAATTGGCTTGAGTTATTCTGATTTTTGTCATCAGTCAGAAAAAATAACACTCCTTGATCCCCTGAATGGTGTCCAGGATCTTGAAAACGGGATTCTTCGAGCCTGCCCGAATGCTTTTGTCAGTGATCCTTTGCGAATGCTGCGTGGATATCGCATGTGGGCGCGCTTTGGTTTTAGCTTTGATGTGGAAACACTTAAGGCTCTGCATGCTCATGCCCCATTGCTTTCCAGGGTTTCTTCCGAACGAATCAGCTATGAGCTAGATCTTATCATGGCATCCCGCAGAGCCCATGAAGTGATTACTGCCATGGCAGCATCGGGGGTGCTATTTCAAGTCATTCCGGTTTTAGAAGATGGTGTGGGCTTAACTCAACCTGCTTCACATCATCTTGATGTTTTTGGTCACAGCTTAGCGGCTCTTGGATGCATGGAAGAAATTCTTGCAAACCCTCAATACTTTTATCCGGAATGCAACGATTTACTCCATGCATATCTGGCAAGACCGGGGATGGCAGTAGTATTAAAATGGGGGGCTTTTCTTCACGATTTAGGTAAACCCGCAACACGCAAAATCCATGAAGACAAAGGTGGACGCATAACTTTTTATAATCATGACGAAGTTGGGCGAACGCTGATTCAGAAGCTTGGTCGTGAATTGCGTTGGTCCAATGAAAAGCGTGAACGGGTGGCATCTTTAACTGCAATGCACATGCATCCTTTTCATCTCTGCAATGTACGTCGTACTTCCGGGTTAAGCAAAAAAGCCTGCCTCAAACTTGCAAAACGGGCAGGTGATGACTTGATAGGTCTTTTCTTTCTTGCCATGGCAGACAGTCTGGCAGGGAAGGGTGAGCAAAAACCCGATGCCATGGAAGAAGAGCTTGGAGCTCTTTTATGTGAAGTTCTTGAAATCTACAGAAAAGATATTGCACCAGCTCTTAGCGGACCCCGTTTTGTGACTGGCAAAGATCTGATTGACCTTTTTTCATTGCATCCAGGCCCTCAGTTTTCACGTATCCTTGATATGTTACAGGAGGCTCAGGTAGAAGGTGAGGTGCAAAATCGTGAAGAGGCTTTGGCATGGGTGAAACATAGCTTAAAGTCTTAGAAATAACCCAATTTATTCTTGTCAAAGGGGGATAAATACGCTAAGAAGTCAGTAGCTCTTTCAATGCAAACATTTTATAAAAAACTTCATTTGAGAAATCGTGCGTAAGGTAAAAGACTTCTACTACAAAAAGGCCAAAAAAGACAAATATCCGGCGAGATCCGTATATAAACTTGAAGAGGCTTTAAATAAATACAAGTTTATTCGTCGCGGAGATTCCGTTTTGGATCTTGGCTGTTGCCCCGGAAGTTGGTCTCTGTACGCCTCCGAGATTGTCGGCTCAAAAGGGATTGTGGTGGGGGTAGACTTGCAGGAAGTGGATGCTTCCCCTCGACCCGGCGGGTCTGAAATTGTTTGGCTCAGGCAGAATATTATGAAACCGGAGCTTATTATTGAGGTTCGAAAAATAAGACCTGCTTTCAGGGTACTTGTTGCAGATCTGGCACCACGTACCACAGGAAACCGCTGGACGGATCATCAGCAATCCATGGTTCTGGTACGGCAAACTCTGGCACTTGCGTCGGAAATTCTGCTTCCGGGTGGTAATTATTACTGCAAGGCTTTTCAGGGCGAGGATTATCCGGGATTTGTAAAGGAAGTTGGCGAGCAGTTTCAAAAGGTAAAGACAGTTAAACCCAAAAGTTCCAGAGTAGAGAGCCGTGAGGTTTTTGTCCTGGGGATGGGGTTTCGTAGGAAACGTATATAAAGAAAAAAAGAAAAAAGAAAAAAGAAAAACGAGAAACGAGAAAAGGATTTTATTATGTCAGGACATTCTAAATGGGCTAATATTAAGCACAAAAAAGGGGCAGCAGATGCCAAGCGTGGGAAGATTTTCACACGTCTCATTAAAGAGATCACAGTGGCTGCAGGAATGGGCGGTGGTGATCCTGACGGGAATCCACGGCTACGTAGTGCAATTGCCACAGCTCGCTCCGGAAATATGCCCAAAGATAATATTACCCGTGCCATAAAAAAAGGAACCGGTGAGATTGAGGGCGAGATTTATGATGAGATCCTTTATGAAGGATATGGACCCGGTGGTGTTGCAGTTCTTGTTGAATGTATGACTGATAACCGGAATCGAACAGTCGCTGATATTCGGCATTATTTTGTCAAAAGCGGTGGTAATTTGGGTGAGTCTGGCTGTGTTGCTTATATGTTTGATAAAAAAGGCATGATACTGGTGGATAAATCAAGCATTACTGAAGAAAAACTGATGGATCTTGCCATTGATGCAGGTGCCGACGATGTTGTGGAAGAGGAAGAACACTTTCAAGTAGTTACTGCTCCGGAAGATTTTGATGCGGTGCGCGAGGGACTGGAAAAGGCTGGTGTTGCTTTCATGGAGGCATCCCTTACCATGGTTCCTCAGACCATTATTGAAGTAAGTGAAGAAAAACCGGCAAAAGCCCTGCTGAAACTGCTTGACAGCATTGAGGGACATGACGACGTGCAGAATGTTCATGCCAATTTTGATATCGATGATGATCTTATGGAGCAGTTATCGTAGAAAATATTCCATCTGTGCAGCGTATTCTGGGGATTGATCCCGGTTCGCGAATCACTGGTTATGGTATTGTTGATGCCGGATATGGGAAAGTTGCTTTTGTATCCTGTGGCGTGATTAAAACCACGACTGGTTTTCCTCTGGCTAATCGTTTGAATGAAATATTTGAGGGAATTAACGAGGTTATTCAGCTTCACAATCCCGAAGTTGCTGCTGTCGAAGATGTGTTTATGTCCACCAATGCGGGTTCTGCTTTAAAACTTGGACAGGCAAGAGGTGCAGCAGTGGTTGCGGCCATGCAGAATGGACTTGGAGTTACTGATTATAGTGCAAAAAAAGTTAAACGGGCAGTGGTTGGTTACGGACAGGCTGAGAAGGGTCAGGTACAACGTATGATTAAGGCGTTACTTGGTCTTTCAGCAGAACCAAGCAGTGATGCTGCTGATGCCTTAGCTGTGGCTATCTGTCATGCCAACCATCAAACTCCTTATTGATAATTGATAACTGACAACGTCTACCAGCAGGAAATCATGTTCATGTATCGGAAAATTAAAGTTTCTGTGGAAAATGTTCTTATGTGATTTGTCAGTTACCGAAAACCGAAAACCGAAAACCGAAAACCGATACGTATAAACAATGATCGCATCACTAACAGGAAAAATTCAATATATCGCTTCAGACAGATGTGTTATCGATGTGAACGGTGTCGGTTATGAAGTTTTTTTATCCACTGAAGGCTTGTCTCGTCTGCCGGAGAGAGGTGAGACTCTATTTCTTCATATTCACAACAATGTGCGGGAAGATGCCATTGTTCTTTTTGGTTTTAGTGAACGTATGGGAAAGGAGATGTTTCTCACCCTGAAAACAGTTTCTGGGATTGGTCCAAAACTTGCTCTTGCTATTCTTTCCGGAATGCCGCTGGATAGTTTAAGTCAGGCGATCATGACAGGAGACGTTAAAGGTCTTACGACTATTTCAGGCGTAGGAAAAAAGACTGCAGAGCGGCTGTGTGTTGAATTGAAAGATAAGGTGGGAGATTACCAGTCTGCTACATCGCAAACAGCAGTATCCACGATTGGAGTACTTGGTGGCAGCACAGCGTTAGTAGATGCTCTGTCGGCTCTTGTAAACCTTGGCTATCCTGACTCTATGGCAAGAGAAGCACTTGGCAGTGTGAAAAAACAACTTGGCGATGAAACATTTACAGCAATGAAAGTTGAAGAACTTATTCGAGAAGGACTGCGGACACTTGCATGAACGTTGAAGAGGAAATTAAGGCGTGCGACGAAAGACTTGTTGCTCCCACACCTGTCAGGGATGAAAAAATGAGTCCTGATCATGCCTTGCGACCCAAAAGTCTGGCTGAGTATGTCGGGCAGGAGCATTTATGTAAAAGCCTTGATATTTTTATCCGTGCCGCAAAGGCGCGGGGAGAAGCACTTGATCATGTTCTTTTTCATGGCTATCCGGGCCTTGGAAAAACCACACTTTCCTATATCATTGCAGGTGAAATGGGTGCCGGGATCAAAATGACATCAGGTCCTGTTATTGAGCGACAGGGCGATCTTGCCGCTATTCTTACCAGTCTGCAGGAAGGTGATGTTCTTTTTATTGATGAAATCCATCGTTTGAATCATGCAGTGGAAGAAATTTTATATCCGGCCATGGAGGATTTTCAACTCGATCTGATTATTGGTCAGGGGCCAGGAGCACGATCTGTAAAGATGGATCTCCCTCGTTTTACTCTGGTTGGAGCCACCACCCGTACTGGATTGCTGACTCCTCCGCTGCGTGATCGTTTCGGAGTGATCCTTCGTCTGGAGCTTTATGAACCTGAAGAATTGGTGCAAATTATTCAACGTTCCGCTGCAATTTTAGGGATGCAGGTAGACGCAGAAGGTGCGCTTGAACTTGGCCGCAGGTCTAGGGGAACACCACGTATTGCTAACAGGTTATTAAGAAGAGTACGAGATTTTGCCGAGGTGGGAGGACATCCAACGGTTACCAGAAAAGTGGCTGATGAGGCTCTCAAATTGCTTAATGTTGATCGGTTTGGTCTCGATGATATGGATAGAAGAATAATGCTTTCCATTATTGATAAATTTCAGGGCGGACCGATTGGGCTTGAAACATTGGCTACCGTGGTCTGCGAAGAAAAAAACACCTTGGAAGATGTGTATGAACCATTCCTGATTCAATCAGGATTCCTGACAAGAACACCACGAGGACGAATGGCCACCATGAATGCCTATGAACACTTTGGCAGGCCTCTGCCAAATAGCATGAAACAACAACCTACTCTGTTTGATCAGGGAGAATAAGGTATGCACAAACGTAAAACAGTAGCTGGAATTAAAGGCATGAAAAAAGCGGGTGAGAAAATCACCATGCTCACAGCCTACGATGCTGCCATGGCTGCCATGCTGGCAGAAGCTGATGTCGATGTTCTTCTGGTGGGAGACTCTTTAGGGATGGTGGTACTTGGTTATGATTCAACAGTTCCCGTGACCATGGATGAAATGATTCACCATGCTTCTGCTGTGCGTCGCGGAGCACCTGCTGCCTTTGTTGTAGGTGATATGCCTTTTGGTTCGTATCAGAGTGGAAAACGTGATGCCATCCTGAATGGTGGACGCTTCTTAAAAGAAGCTGGTTGCGATGCGGTAAAACTTGAAGGCGGCCTGGAAGTCTGCACAACTGTGACTGCTCTTGTTCAAGCTGGCATCGCAGTAATAGGCCATATTGGCCTGACTCCACAAACGGCAACTCAGCTGGGCGGATATAAAGTCCAGGGACGTGATGTCGAGTCTGCGCATAAACTGGTGGAAGAGGCAAGAGCCTTGGAGAAAGCAGGGGCTTTTGCACTGGTACTTGAATGTCTTCCAGATGAACTTGGCCGGATTCTCACTGAAGAAATCTCCATTCCAACCATTGGTATCGGTGCCGGAGTCCATTGCGATGGTCAGGTGCTGGTTACCCATGATCTCCTTGGCATGTTTGATACATTTATTCCAAGTTTTGTGAAATCATACTGCAAGCTTGCCCCGACTATTAAAGATGCTGTTGCTGAATATAACCGGGAGGTTCGCAGTGGCACTTATCCTGATAAAGAGCATAGCTTTTCCAGTGAGTCCAATCTGCGGGAACTTCTTGGATCGTAAAACCAGAAATCAGTAAATAAGGCATTAATTTGTTCAAGTTATTTGTTGTACGTTCTAAGCTCTCATTTTAATAGGCTTTAATCCTACATACCCACAAGTTTTGGTAGTAGAAGAGTGGCAAAACTCAACACGAAAAAGAAGCCGCACATATCGGTAACCGTAGTCAACAAAGGACTGGAAACCAAAGCAGGGTCGAGTTTTAAGCGTTTCAGTACAAGGGGCAGTATGCCACCCAAGGTGACGGCAACTACGGTGTTTGCCGCTAGGGCACCGCCAATCACTAAGCCAAGCCACGGGTTTCCTTTCCAGGCAAAAGCGATTAAACCAATGAGCAGGCCCAGAACAATACCATTAATAACACCAACCCTGACCTCCTTGGCAAGTACCCAAAGCAGTTCGCCGGGTCGAACCAGCCCCAGGGCAAGCTCTCGCATGGAAACTGCCACGGCCTGATTACCGGAACATCCGCTCATATCACTGACCATGGGAAGAAAAATCGCTAAGGTTATAACGGCAGCCAAGGTGTCCTGGTACATGGCTATGACACTGGCAGCTATGACATTGAGAACAATATTGATACTTAGCCAAGAGAGTCTGCGTCTGGCACGGGAAAACAGCGGCATGGTGCGAAACTCTTCACCGCCGACAATTCCACTCAGGTTGAGGAAATTCTTTGTCTTTTGTTTGTTGATAGCCTCTTCAACAGCCAACGGTAATACGACTCCGACAAGCCGTTGCTCATCGTCCACAACGGGCACGCCAAAGAAATGATGCTCTTCAAAAAACTCTTCCAGGTCGGAAAGTGGTGCTTTATCTGAAATGCTGAGCGGTGAGGGGATCATGATCTGGGACAGGGAAGTCTGCCGGGCAGGAAAAAGCAGATCGTGTATACGCAATACTCCGCTCAGCTTTCCCAGTTTGTCAAGGACATAAAAATACTGAACATTATACTTAGCGTACTCCTCCCGATTGGCCTGCATATCATCGAGTACGTTCTGTATAGTATTATCACTTCTGTAGGCAAGAAATTCGGAAATCATCAGTCCACCGGCACAGTCTGGAGCGTACTTTAGGAATTTTTGAACTTCTCTGGCCTCTTCCCGATCCATCTCCGCAAGGATGGCCTGGCTGGTATCTCCTTTCATTTCTCCGAGGACATCAGCGAGGACATCGCTGTCTAGCTCCTCCATGATGGCAGCAGCACGATCTGACGACAGACCCTTAACTAAATCCGCAGCCTGGACTTCCGGGATATCCTCAATCACATCCGCAGCATCTTCTGGAGTAAGTAAATCAAAGAGATGGAGCCGTGTTTCCTCCGACACTCTCGAAATGGCTCTTGCCGTCTCCGATGGACTCAGGGTGTCAATATACTGTATGAGTCCGGTACGGTTTTCCGCTGCGACCAAGTCAGTGAGCCGTTCCCAGGAAGATGTTTTATTAGCCATTATTACCCTCGTTTTCTCAGGAATATCGTTTGCAATTTAAAATTTAAATGTATATCCATCAAGTGAATGATACACACACTAATCCGATAAGTTGGAAAACTTTTTAGTATCGCTGGATAAGTGCCTTGGAGGTGCTGTTAATAACTTCTACTTGAAAAAAACTTTGCATATTAACAGTATACTAAGTTTTTTCAAGTACAGGTGCTAAAAAATTGTAGCGCGATATACTCAACTTATTTCGTTCCCGTTCCTTACAGGGTACCGTATATTTTCACGATCCGGCAATGATTGTATCGGTTCACAAAAAGAATTGTTTGCTCTGTGCAAAAATTACTTGTCTCTTTACCGCAATTGCAAAAAACGATGGCTTCAAGCGGATCTCGTTTTATCTGCACCACTTTCCACCACTAAAATAGTTTTTTTCATCAGGTAGCTTTTTTCATAATTTTTAATCATTCTATATTATCAATATGTTCGGGCAATAATATCCTTTGTTGCTCAGGGGCTTTGGACGGCTTGGCTACTGATTATGTGCAGTATGTTGTAGCGTTTGCGGGGGGTGTGTGCCACATGTGGTGTTGTTTGCTGTTTTCTTGCTGTATCTTTAATCTCTTGTAATTTCGAATCAAATTGCTTGACAAGAAGCACAATCTTGCTATAAAAGTTATGTAGGTGGAGTGAAGTGGAGTGATGTGGAGAAAAAGTGGTGGGAATGGGCGAAACTAAAATCATAAAAAGCAGATTTCGGAGTAAGTCTGAGCATACTTTGGATATCAAGGGGCGACTGAATTTTCCAAGTCGTTTTCGTGATGTACTTGCTCAGTACGGCTCTGAAACTCTGATGATCGCCCCCTGGAAAAAACATCTGCGTGCTTATCCTGTGTCGGAGTGGGAAATTATTGAAGATAAACTTATCGATCAGGGAAAAGAGCAGCCTCGTCTTGCAAGTTTTATCCGTCTGGTATTCTCCGGTGTAACAGAATGCAACCTTGATAAGCAGTGTCGCATTCTCCTTCCTTCAACCCTTCGCACTGAAACTCGAATTGGAAAAGAAGTTGTTTTGACCGGTATGCGGGACTGGGTTGAAATATGGGACAAGGAAGCTTGGGCACTTGAAGTTCAGTCTACTCGCGAGAATTTTGACAGTTTTGACGAGGGCTTATCCAAGCTCGGAATCCTTTGATGATTGAGCAAAGCGCAGCAGCAAAAATTCATTGCCCGGTGTTGCCAGCAGAAGTTCTTTCGTTTCTAGCTCCAAAAAATGATGGAATCTATGTAGATGGAACGCTTGGACTAGGCGGGCACACTGAAGCAATTCTCAAAAGCAGTGGGTTCCATGGTCGTGTAATTGCATTTGACTGGGATGCGGCAGCTATTGAAAAAAGTCGGGAAAGGCTGAAATCTTTTGGAGATAGGCTGATCATTGTACGCAGGAATTTTTCAGAGATTGCAGAAGGGCTGGATGAACTCGGGATCGATAAGGTAGATGGAATCCTGATTGATATCGGATTGTCATCTTTGCAGCTTGATATGGGCGGACGTGGATTCAGTTTTCAAAGAGATGAACCGCTTGATATGCGAATGGATATACGGCGTGAGACAACCGCCGCATCTATTCTTAACAAGGCAACAGAACAGGAGCTGGCCGATATCTTTTACTATTATGGTGAAGAGAAACAGGCACGAAGGATTGCATCCTACGTTGTGAAAGAAAGAGCTTTGAACCCTTTTGAAACATCAGGACAGTTTGCATGCCTTGTGGCAAGGTCGGTACCAAGAGCCTTCCATCCTAAACGAATTCATGTGGCAACACGTGTGTTTCAGGCTTTGCGGATAGCAGTAAATACAGAGCTTGAAAACCTTGCAGGCATTCTTGAAAGTGGAGTGATGCGACTGCTGCCGGGTGCAAGATTTTGTGTCATATCCTTCCACTCACTGGAAGACAGAATGGTGAAAAGAAAATTTCGTGACAATGTGGAGCTTAAAGTACTTACCAAAAAACCCATTGTCGCAACGCCTGCAGAACAGAAACAGAATAGAAGGTCACGGAGCGCTCGTTTACGGGTTGCCGAGAAACGTTAATTAAAGAGGTACTGTCATGATTATTAATCCTTCCGCCCATGTAATGATTCCACGCAGGAATTCTTTTAGGAGAGCAGTCATCGGAAGACGTAGACAAACACTGTCTATTCCAGGTGGAAAACAGCTATGGTGCCGTGTGTCAAAGATTTTGGCTGGTGCAGCTGTTTTTCTTTTTATGGCTTCTTTTTTTATCAATGGTTCGATTACACGAGTTTCCGGAGAAATTGGGCAGTTGGAAGCGATTCATAATGAACTTGTTGAGGCCAATATTTTGCTGCGTGCCCAAAAGGCAAGATTGTTCTCGCCTGCAGTAGTGGGAGTGCTGGCTGGCAATCAACTCTCTATCAAGCTTCCTGCATCCGGGCAGTATCAGCAACTTTAGTGCCTTATGAATTATTTCGAAGGCACTTATGCTGGCTTGCTTACTGTTCACCAGTGTTAGGTTTTATATCATTTATATTGAAACAGAAATCGTGAAGAGGTTATGGTTAGGAGATCCCGTCTCAATACTGCAAAAAATGGAAGACGGCGCCTATGGTTGTTACTGATTTTTTTGTTGTGTATAGTGATTACAGCAGTGGCGTGGCTGAAATACAGAGAACAACTGATAAATCTTGTTTTTATCTGGCAGGAGACTTTTCCAGCAGAAACGCAAGCCACAAACTCTGTTAGGGGGACGATTTACGACCGAAACTTTAAAGAGCTGGCTTTGACACTTGAACGTGTATCGCTTTATGTCAGACCAAGAGAAGTAAATGATATTGCAGGAACTGCAGCAGTTCTTGCAGAGTTGCTTGCTCTACCAGAGTCTGAATTAATAACTCGAATGCAAAGGGATTCCCATCTTGTCTGGCTTCGTCGGGATATTGGTCAGGAAGATGAGGATGCTGTTGCGAAACTAAATTTGCCAGGAATTTATCTGCACCGGGAGCTTGCAAGAAGTTACCCTATGCAGGAATACGCATCACACCTGATAGGAAATTCTGAAAAGGGTCGTGGTTTTTCCGGCGTTGAACACTATTACAATCGCCTCCTCAATCATGATCGTGTTCTACAGGAAGATATTCCAGCCATTGACCTGAAAGGGCAGAGACAAACAAGCAGCAACGGTCATGATCTGGTTCTGACGCTCGACATGAAGATCCAGGCCATTCTTGAAAAGTATGTTGCAGGCTTGGGCAAAAAGATGGGAAGTGGCCGGATAACATCCCTTTTGCTGGATACCGCTCAGGGTGAAATTATTGCAGGTGTGAGTTACCCCTCCTACAATTTGAACAGTGTCTGGCAGAATGAAAAAGAGGTTCTGGATACTCTTTTTCTAACCCCCATGGTTGTTCCTGAAGAGATACGGAAGTTCTTTCGGGATGCGTCTCTTCTGCAAGGTGGCTGGGAGCAGGCTACTCAGGTGTATCCCTGGAGTCTGGTATCAGATACAATAAGTTTTTCCAGGCAGATCAGGCTTTGGAACCGTTTGCAGTTGACCACTGATCTGAATGTTGATTTCTCAAGTAATAAAAAAAAGCTTACTGATCTTCAACAGTATGTGGGGTGCCTCCCTACATTAGATTTGGGTTCGGTACCAAAGACAGCAGCACCTTTGAAAGTGCTGCTTGGTATGACCCATCTCTTAAATGGCGGAAAAAAGATTCAACCCCATATCCTGGATAGAATCATGGAAAGGCCTGACCAGAGAAGTTTCTTTTATGACATTTTTCATGGTCAATCGAGTGGAAAAAATGTGTTTCCTTCCCTTATTTCGAAGGAGCTTAGACGATTACTGAAGAGTCAGGGGCGGTCAGGAGTTCTTGGCTCAATATCACTTTCAGGTGATACGGTCTCTTTAGTTAAAGAGAGTCCGAATACTGCAAACAGCTTTTATGTAAGGGATCGGATGGCTCTGATTATGATTCCTGCCGAAAAACCGGAGTTGATCCTGCTTCTTGCTGCGCGGTCAAAAGAGTTGGAGCCGGGAGTTGGCTCTTCGTTATTGTGCAATACTCTTGATTCTGTCCTTCCGTCAATGGTGGCACTGCAGCAGATCAGTCACAGTGTGGCTGATGTACTTGAAATTGAGGGCAGGGATGAACGGAACTTCAAGGCTGCGGAAAACAAGTTTGAAGTGAAAACTGAAGGAAGCCTGGCTGGAATGCTTGATCAGCAGATTCTGCTTATGCCTGATTTGAAAGGTTTCAGTATCAGAAAAAGTTTGCGTCTTTTACAACGTGTCGGCGTGAGCAACATCACTGTAAAGGGAACAGGACGGATTGTTTCACAGAGTCCAAAGGCTGGAAAAGCCATAAAAAAAGGTGAACATTGTGTGCTCACTCTAGCAACTGATAAGGTTCCTAGAATGGGAACGTCGGAAATGAACTTAAGCATCGAGTAAAAGTAACCGTTCACCACAAATGTTGATTTACAGTAAACTTGGTTTCGTAAGCATTCAGGTTCAATCTACTGCCCCAGGGCAACATGTTTAGATTTACGACTGAAATAGGAAATAAAAAAGAAAATGTCCGATAAAGAACACAACGTCCTTCGCAATAACTGGGTTTGTACGGCCCTCGGTACCGTTGTATCATCTTTCGGGGAGACCTCCCTGGAAATTCTCGTTGAATCACTTGGCGTTTCTGTTATTCTCGGTAATCCTACCACATGTCCCATCAGTCAAATCACCAATGATTCCAGGAAGGTTCGTCCAGGAACGCTCTTTGTTGCTATGGCTGGCAGTAAAAGTAATGGTCATGATTTTGTGGATCAGGCAGTGGAGGCTGGATGTTCTGCCTTGCTGCTTGAGACAGCTCAGATGGATCTGTCCCAATATGCTGCCAAAAGTGATCTTTGTATTCTTGAACTGAGTGATACCCGCAAGGCCTATGGAATTCTTGCAGAAACACTTTTCTTAAATCCTGCGCATGACCTGACGCTACTCGCCATTACTGGAACAAACGGAAAGACCACCATCAGTTATTTATTGGAAGAGGTATTGCGGCAAAGTGGCAAACAGGTGGGAGTACTCGGAACCATTAATTACCGTTATTATGACTCGCAGGGAGAATTAAAAGAGATTCCAGCCTCCTTTACTACCCCGGAACCCATGCTTCTGCAGCAAAGTTTGCGGGAAATGGTTGATAGTGGTGTGGATACCGTGATCATGGAAGTTTCATCCCATGGCCTTGAGCAAAATCGTATTGGGAACATCCTGTTTGATGTTGCAGCATTTTCTAATCTTTCGCAAGATCATCTCGATTACCATGGAAATATGGAAGATTATTTTTCAGCAAAGTTGCAATTGTTTACCAAACATCTACAGGATTCTGGTATTGCAGTGATTACATTTGGCGGGGAAGACTCACGGTGGAGTGATCGATTGCGCACAATCTGTCTTGACGCCGGCATCACTGTGCTTGATTGTGGAGATCCTGGTAAGAGTGATATCTATCCCTTAAGCGTTAGTGGTGATTTGAGCCAAACAGTAATAAACCTGCAAACTCCAAAAGGCAAATGTGAAATAATCTCCCCTCTGGCGGGTGATTTTAACGTGGAAAATATCCAGACAACACTTACCATGGCCATGGCTTTGGGGATTCCAATAGCTGATGTTTCTGTATCTTTAAGACGGGCAGTTGGAGCACCTGGACGGATGCAGAGAATAGTTACAGGCTCGCAGGAACAGAGTTTTCGCCCCACTGTTTTTGTAGATTATGCGCACACTCCCGACGCCTTGGAGCAGGTATTAAAAACTATCAAGGCACTGCCCCATAAAAGCCTTTATTGTATATTTGGCTGCGGTGGGGATCGGGACAGCGGTAAACGGCAACTTATGGGTGAGATAGCTGGTAATTATTGTGATGTCGCAATTTTAACCGATGATAATCCACGTTCTGAAGATTCCGGCCGTATCCTTTCTGCCATTGTTGAGGGAATCTCCAAAACAACTCTTGTGCAGAGAGATCAAGTCTGGCTGAATGAAAAAGGGGCTGACGAACACGGCTTTGTAGTTATTGCGGATCGTCACCTGGCTATCGCTGATACTATCGCAGCTGCAGGGAATCATGATATCGTTCTCATCGCAGGAAAGGGGCATGAACAGTATCAACTCACTCCCAAAGGGCGCAGTTTTTTTGATGACAGTCTTGAGGCGGCAGAAGCGTTGAGCGGCTGGAGAATCGAGTCGCTTGTGCACGCAACAAAGGGCAAACTCATAGGGTCGGATTGTTCTCCTAAACGATTTAACTCAATTAAAATAGATTCCAGGAAAATTAAGAGTGGCGATATCTTTGTGGCAATTATCGGAGAGCATTTTGACGGCCATGATTTCGTAGAACAGGTTGTAACGGCAGGTGCAGGCTGTCTGATTGTTGAACGTATACCAGAAAATCCCCTGACTATTCCAGTGATATTAGTCAAGAACACCGAACAGGCTTTGGGAGATCTTGCTTCTTATCGAAGAGCATGTATGAGAGAAATTTCCACTCCTCAAGTTGTGGCTATTACCGGTAGTAGTGGAAAAACCACAGTCAAAGAGATGTGTGCAGCAATTTTTTTGCAGCAGTGGCCGGAGCAAGTAGATGCACCAGCAAAAAGAGTGCTGAAAACAGAAGGAAATTATAACAATTTGATTGGCTTGCCTTTATCACTCCTTCCGGTATCTCCAAAACATAAGGCTGTAGTTCTTGAGATGGGAATGAACCGCCCCGGAGAGATCAAAAGACTGGCTGAAATCGCAGCTCCTGATATTGCCTGTGTCCTAAATGTACATGGTGCTCACCTCCTTGGTGTTGGTAGTATCGAAGGGGTGGCAAGGGCAAAAGAGGAATTGTTTGAGGCTTGTGATAAGGACACTGTTTTAGTAATAAATAACGATGATGTCAGAGTTGTGGATTTTTCACAAAAATACAAACAGAAGAAACTTTTTTTCGGCTTGACAAAAGAAAATTCTGCTTCGCTTGATGTCTATGCAAGTGACAGGAAAAAAGGGGATTTGGAGGACTTGTTTTTTACCCTTCACGTAGCAGACCAGCAATCTCCTGTTCACCTTCAGGTGCCTGGACTTCATAATATCTCGAATGGACTTGCAGCGGCGGCAATTGCCCATGCCGCAGGTGTTGATATAGCTGTTATTGCCAAGGGCTTATCTACTTTTGTGCCAACTGCCCGTCGTATGGAAGTACTTGATGGCCCCGGTGGTAGTCGTATTATCAACGACACCTATAACGCCAACCCCGAGTCCATGAAGGCAGGGCTTACTACTCTTAGTGAACTTGGAACTGGAATGCGTTTTGCCGTTCTTGGTGATATGCTTGAACTTGGTGGAGACAGCGAGGTCTTGCACAAAGGAATTGGTGCCCATACTGCGGCTGTCGGCATTGATTTCTTAGGAGTTATTGGTGAATTTTCTTCGTTTACTGCAAGTGCTGCCATTGAAAATGGTATGGATACAAACGCAGTGTATATTTTTTCTGATCAAGATGAGTGTAACACCTGGCTTGCAGAAATGCTTGCCGGAAAAAATGCTGAAAAGGGATCGTATGTTCTTGTGAAGGGTTCTCGTGGCATGCATCTTGATAAACTTGTTGAACGACTGATAGGAACATAAACGAAAATGCTATATCACTTTCTCTATCCACTGCATAGCAGTCTCAGCGCATTTAATGTGTTTAAGTATATTACCTTCCGTTCCATTGGCTGCGCTGTGACTGCTTTTCTCCTTATGTTACTTCTCAGCCCATGGTTTATTAAAAAACTGAAACAGTATCAGATAGGGCAGGTTGTTCGTGACGATGGGCCGGAAACACATCTTGCCAAGACGGGTGTGCCAACAATGGGTGGGGTGTTGATCCTTTCTTCTATCACAATATCAACACTGCTTTGGGCACAACTTACGAACCCCTTAGTCTGGCTTATGCTGTTTGTTGTACTCTTTTTTGGCTGTATCGGCGGCATTGATGATTACCAGAAGATAAGCAAAAAGAACAGTGCCGGGCTTAGCGCTAGAGGAAAGATTCTTCTACAGATTTTTGGTGCTTCTGTGGTTGGTCTGTTTGTTTTGCTGCATCCCAGTTATGACGGCTTACTGAGTATTCCTTTTTTTAAAAATGTTCAGCCTGATCTTTCTTGGATTTATGTGTTGTTCGCCATATTTGTTATTGTGGGATCATCAAATGCCGTCAATCTAACCGATGGTCTTGATGGGCTGGCAGCAGGGCCAATTGTTATCTCCGCTTCTGTGTACCTTGTTTTTTCCTACCTTGCCGGTCATATAATTCTTGCCGAGTATCTCCAGATTCCCTATGTCCCGGGAGCTGGGGAACTCGCTGTTTTTTGCGGAGCCATGGTTGGAGCCTGTCTGGGATTTCTCTGGTTTAACGCTTATCCGGCGCAAATTTTTATGGGAGATGTCGGTTCACTTGCGCTTGGTGGCGCCCTTGGCGGGGTTGCCATTATAATAAAACAGGAAATCTTACTGGCCATTGTTGGCGGAATTTTTGTTATGGAAGCTATTTCTGTGATTATTCAAGTTGTATATTTCAAGATCAGTAAGGGAAAACGCATTTTTCTTATGGCTCCTTTTCATCATCACTTTGAAAAGAAAGGCTGGCACGAATCAAAGGTAGTGGTCAGATTTTGGATAGTTTCAATTATTCTTGGACTAATGGCCATAGCAACCCTAAAACTACGCTAACTGCCTACAGGGCACCGGATATTTTCACAGTCCGACTGGCTTGCGTATTGTTAATACGCGGCTCCAGTCGGACTGCAAAAATCTCCGGCACCCTGTAGGCAGTTGCAAGATACAAGATACAAAAAACAGCACTTTTTTGTATTGCACCCCGGTAAAGATGTTTAACGGATGAACCATTATAAATTGCGCTAATGAACTGGAATAAGAAAATAAAGGCAGGTGAGCGGGCTGTGGTTATGGGTATGGGGATATCCGGTCGTGCTGCTGTTGCTTTTCTTTTAAGCAAAGGTGCTGAAGTTTTTGTAACTGACAGTCGTGAATTAAAAGATCTTCCTGGAAAAGATCAGGCGTATTTGCTTGAACAGAATATTCCTTTTGAAGGTGGCGGTCATAGTAAAGCGTTTATGTCGCAGGGTGATTTTATTGTAATCAGTCCAGGGGTTCCCACTGATTTGAAAATTCTCAAAGAACTGCGGGATGCAGACATTCCCATTTTAGGAGAACTTGCACTTGCCACACCATATCTTACAGAATCTATAGTGGCAGTCACAGGAACCAACGGGAAAACTACAGTGACGTCGCTTATTGGAGAACTGCTTCGTGCATCCGGTAAAAAGGTCTTTGTGGGAGGTAATATAGGTACTCCAATTCTTGATTATCTGCGACAGGATGAACGTGCGGAATTTCTGGTGTTAGAACTTTCAAGTTTTCAATTAGAGTCAGCAGGTAACTTCTGTCCCCATATTGGTGTTCTTTTAAATATTACACCCGACCATCTGGATCGTCATAAGAATATAGTTCAATATGCTGCTGCCAAGATGAAAATGTTTGTTCATCAAAAAGCGTCTGATAAAGCAATAATTAGTAGTGATGATCCAGTGTGCCAGCAGATTAAGCCCATGCTTGTTGAGCAGGAGGTGTATTGTTTCGGTAACCGGGAAAGTGCTTGTGCAGCAATTGGGAGCGGGCAGGCGTTTCAGATTAGTATCGCAGAACAGGTTGATCACTATTCTTTGTTGGATACTGCGCTGAATTCTCATACAGGATTGTTGAACAGTCAGGCTGCAGTTCTGGCAGTTTCACTTCTTGGAGCAAAACACGCAGACATTGTAAAAGGCCTGCAATCCTTTAAGACAGCTAAACATCGTTTGCAACATGTGAGAACCTTGGGCGGTGTTGAGTATTACAATGACTCCAAAGCGACCAATACCGGAGCGGTACTCAGTGCCCTGGAATCTTTTCCCGGAAATGTCATCCTTCTTGCGGGTGGAAGAGACAAAGGGGAAGATTATACAGTGTTACGGGAAGTAGTTGAGGAGAAGGTGAGGGCATTGATTCTTCTTGGTGAGGCCGCAGGTGCGATGGATGAGGCGCTGGGAAAAACAGCTAGTCGACTCAGAGCTTCTTCAATGGATGAGGCTGTTAATCTTGCTGCCGGTATTGCACGTTCCGGAGATGTGGTGTTACTGGCTCCTGCGTGTTCAAGTTTTGATATGTTTACTAATTATGGACATCGAGGTGAAGTTTTTATGGAGTCTGTGCTGAAATTGCAGGAAGAACATAGGGAACAGGCTGCCTGATGAAGACTCCTGTTCGACTTATGCTCACAGGCGGTGGTACCGGAGGCCATCTCTTTCCGGCCATTGCCACGGCTGAAGCCCTGTGTGACAGGATTCCCGGCAGCGAGGTGCTTTTTGTAGGAACAAAACGAAAAATGGATAAGGCAAGCCTTGAGCAGTATGGCTACGCCACCTGTTCTATTCATTCCAAGGGGTTAAAAGGGAAAAACCTCTTTTCACTATTGCAGGGAATGTTGGTGTTGCCAATCTCCTGTATGGAAGCCATCTATCACATTTTACGTTTCAAGCCTCATCTGGTTGTGGGTGTCGGTGGGTATGTGACAGGACCCGTTGTCGCAGCTGCAAGACTTCTTGGTAAGCCAACCCTTATTCATGAGCAGAACTCTGTACCGGGACTGGCTAATAGAAAACTTGGGGGCCTGGTTGCGAAAATCTGCCTGTCACTTCCTGGAAGTGAGAAGAATTTCCCGCGAGAAAAGACTGTTTTAACAGGGAATCCGGTTCGAAAAGAACTGTTGGAACTTGCCGGAAACCAGACAACAGAAACGAAGAAAAAAAAGACACTCACTTTGCTGGTTCTTGGCGGAAGCCTTGGGGCACACAGAATAAATGAGATAGTCAGTGAAGCGTTTTCTTTGGGATTATCTGCTTTGAAAAACGTTAAAGTAATTCATCAAACAGGTCCCCTTGATGTTGATATGGTGAAAAACAAATACAATAATAATGATATCGAGTCCACAGTGGCACCATTTTTTAAAGATATGGCAGCCATTTACAAAGAAGCTGATTTGCTGGTGTCGCGGGCAGGTGCCACAACTCTTGCAGAGCTTGCAGTCCTTGGGAAGCCCGCAATACTCATTCCTTACCCCTATGCAGCAGACAATCATCAGGAAAAGAATGGTGAGTATTATGTTCAGGGCGGCGGGGCGAAAATGTTTCTTGAAAAAAACCTCACTGCCGAGGTTCTTGCGGAACAGTTAGTAACGCTTTTTACAGACCCCAAAAAATTAAAAAAGATGGGAAACGCCATGCAGGAACGTGCGTTCCCAAAAGCAGCAGAACGAATTGTTGATGAATGTCTCAATCTGTTAAACCGAAAACCCAAAACCCAAAACCGAAAACCGCAATCACATGTATAATAAAACCCAGAAAATACACTTTGTAGGAATAGGTGGCATCGGTATGAGCGGGATCGCAGAACTTCTCCTAAATCTGGGTTACGAAGTATCTGGTTCTGATTTGAACGACTCCGAAACCACAAAAAAATTGCAGGCTATCGGTGGTGTTATACACAAGGGGCATGATGGAAGATGGGCGAGAGATGTTGATGTGGTTGTTACATCATCTGCCATTAAAATAGATAATCCTGAGGTTGTGACAGCACTTTCAGCAGGAATACCAGTGATTCAGCGGGCAGAGATGCTGGCTGAACTGATGCGTCTTAAAAAATATGGGATAGCGATTGCCGGAAGTCATGGAAAAACTTCCACCACCTCCATGCTGGGCTGGATGATGGCAGAGGCGCGTCTTGATCCAACTATTGTTGTAGGTGGAAAGGTCGATAGTCTTGGTGGAAATGCAAAACTGGGAAAAGGTGATTTTCTTGTTGCAGAAGCCGATGAGAGTGACGGTTCTTTTTTGAAACTCTCACCTGTTTTGGAGGTAGTCACAAATATTGATCTTGAACATATGGATTATTACGATGATATTGAGCATATCAAGGCAACATTTCTCGAGTTTATTGATAGAATTCCATTTTATGGTGCTGTTATTCTCTGTCTTGATAACCCCAATGTTGCAGATATTCTGCCGCGAATACAAAAAAGAAAGCTGACCTATGGATTAACTGCTCAGGCAGATTTGTACGCAGAACATCTTGAGACAGAGGATGGGAGAGTTAAATTTATAGTTAGTCGTAGAGGGGAACTTCTTGGTGAAGTCAATCTTTCCCTTCCCGGAAAGCACAATGTCTATAATGCATTGGCTGCTATTTCAGTGGGACTGGAACTTGAAATTCCTTTTAGAACCATCCGCACAGCACTGAATAGTTTTCAGGGAGTGCAGCGGCGCATGCAGTTCAAGGGGGAAGGGAAAGGCATTACGGTTATGGATGACTACGGGCACCATCCGACGGAAATCAGGGCAACACTGTCCGCCATTAAAGAGGGCTGGCCGGATAAGAGATTGGTAGTGCTCTTTCAACCACATAGATACTCAAGAACTCTGACCTTGATTTCAGAGTTCAAGACCTGCTTTCATCAGGCAGATTATCTTATTATGACAGAGATCTATGCAGCAAATGAACCGCCAGATAACAGAATATCAGGAGAGATTCTGCTTGATGAGGTGAAAAAATACGGGCAGCGTAATACCGGATTTGTTTCTTCTGTAGCGGATCTTGCCGAAGCCCTTTTGCCGGAACTGAAAGAAGGGGATCTGGTTTTAACTCTTGGGGCTGGAAATATAGTAATGGCAGCTGAAGATCTGGTTAACCTTTTAAAGGTGCAGTGACACAATAACAAACAACGCAAACGATGGAAAAACGACTGAAAGAGGGACTTGAAGAGCTTGCTGAAAATCCGGTACAGTGGGGATGTCAGCTTGCGCCTTTTACCTCCTTTGGAATTGGCGGCCCTGCTGATGCCCTTGTGCAGGTTGAAAGTGGCGAAGAGCTAAACAATCTTCTGAATTTTTTTGTTGATAATTCTCTTGCCTGGCAATTTATTGGTAGGGGCAGTAATCTTCTTGTGTCAGATAGTGGTTTTTCAGGTGTTGTTCTTCTGTTTGGGAAAGCACTCTCTCAAATTGAGATTTTAAGTGACGCAAAATCTGTTGATATTCGTGTTCGGGTTGGTGCTGGATGCAGCTTGGCAAGGCTTCTGAACTGGTGTACAGATAATAGTTATTCCGGTCTTGAGTTTGCTGTCGGGATTCCCGGTTCCCTGGGGGGAGCAGTAGTCATGAATGGAGGTGCCTGGGGAGGGGAGATAGCTGACATTATAGACTCAATAAGTGTTTTATCATATCATTCCGGTGCCGAACATCTGGAGCGCAGTGAACTTGATTTTCGCTATAGAGTATGGGGAAATCAGGGAACTGGTGAAAAGAAACGAATAGTACTGTCGGCAGATATTTGCTTGAAGCCAGGAAAAAAAGAGGACATACAGAGAGAATGTCGGGAGTATTTGGCACAACGCAAAGTAAAACAGCCAAAAGGTACCAGAAATGCCGGTTCGTTTTTTAAAAACCCGGAAGGAGACTCAGCAGGTCGTTTGATCGAAGCTTCCGGATTGAAGGGGAAAAGCTGCGGAGGAGCCATGGTTTCACCGGTTCATGCAAATTTTCTTGTGAATACTGGAGAGGCTACAGCCAAAGATGTTTACAAACTTATGGATATTGTGATCAGGCAGGTTAAAAAAGATAGTGGTGTTCACCTTTTTCCAGAAGTACATTTTCTTTGATCGGGTTGGATAAGCGTGGATAACAAAACAGTATTTGAGAAAATTAAAACTCTTTTTGAGAGGCGAAGCAAAAGCGAAAGAACGTCTTCGCCGTTGGCACAAAAGTTTTCAAATAGGCAATCGTATAAAAGTGGTCATTCCGGGACGGGTACCAGAACGAAAAGTTTCCTGGAAAAATGGAGAACAAAAAAGGAAAAGCGTTTACAAAAGACCCCAATTCTCTCAATAGGAAGAAATACAGAAAAAAAGAATCGGCCTCCCCTTAAGTTCTTCCTGTTCATTGGAGCTATGGTGACTGGAGTATATCTGTTTGTGATAGGTCCCATGCAATCGCTTTACGGGAACCTGCAAACTTTCCGTATTCATGAGATTGCAATAAGCGGGTGTGTAATGACAACGCCGGCTGCTTTAAGAAAATTTGCAGATATTTCCTATGAGATGAATATGCTCAGCATTGACCGGGATGCCATGCAAAATCGTCTTGAAAAACATCCCTGGGTGGCAACGGCGGCTATCCGGCGAATATGGCCAGACAGGCTCAATGTGGTCATTCGTGAGTATCGCCCAAGTGCTCTGGTTGTACTGGAAGGTAAGGATGGCTTTGAATATCTTGATCGAAAGGGGGTATCTTTTGCAACGGTGATTCCCGGGCAGGAGATTGATTTTCCAGTTATCAGCGGGCTGGATGCATTTGACACGAAGGCAGAAAAGAAGGAGCTGCTGGATGCGGCAACTTTATTTTTGAGTTTGGCTGCACGGAATAATCCAAATTTGCCTGCTCAGAATATTTCGGAAATTCATTTTAACAGTGATGGCGAATTAATTTTGTATCTGGTTGAACATCCCTTTCCTATATATTTTGGCAAGGGTGAGATTAAACGAAAATATTATCAGTTACGTAAGGTTTTGGGCGTTTTGTATAGGAAGAAAAGAGGTGCAGCCATGATTGATGAAGTGGCATATATCCGGATGGATTACCAGAAAAATAAAGTTTTAGTAGCGAAAAAACAGGCAGGGTAAAGCATGAATGACAGAGAAGCTATAAAGCCAATTGAGGAAATCGAGATTGACCGGCATAACGAGATAGGGGAGGAACGTGAGCCGGGTGAACTTGTAGTTGGTCTGGATATCGGCACTACAAAAATCTGTTGTGTGGTGGGTGAAATTTTTGAAGATAGAATTGATATTATTGGTGTTGGAACTGCTCCCTCTGTCGGCTTGAAAAAAGGGGTGGTGGTGAATATCGAATCCACGGTGAAATCCATTCGTCAGGCTATAAAACAGGCTGAAGAATCTGCCGGGTGCGATCTGCGTACTGTCTATGTGGGAATTGCGGGGAATCATATCAAGGGATTTAACAGTCCCGGAATCCTGGCTATTAATGGAAAGGAGATCAGGGAGAACGATGTCGAGGACGTCATTGTTGCAGCTCGTACTGTAAAGATTTCTGAAAATCAGCAGATTCTCCACGTTTTGCCTCAGGAATATATGGTTGATGATCATACCGGGATTCAAAATCCACTGGGAATGACCGGGGTCAGGTTAGTAACCAATGTTCACATTGTTACAGCAGATATGGCGGCTGTTCATAACCTCTATACCTGTTGTCATAAAGCAGGGCTTGAAGTTGCAGATATGGTTCTTGAATCCATTGCATCAGCTCACGCAACACTGTCTCCGGATGAAATGGAACTGGGTGTCGTACTGCTCGATATCGGCGGTGGTACCACAGACCTTGCTGTTTTTTGTGATGGAACCATTCGGCACACCTGTGAAATCGGACTTGGCGGACACAACCTTACCAATGATATCTCAGTTGGTTTGCGAACTCCACTTCAGGATGCTGAACGTTTAAAAGAAGATTTTGGCTGTGCAATTTCTTCAATGATAAAACCAAGTCATGTTGTGAATGTTCCAACTGTTGGTGATCGGGAACCTCGCAAGGTGACACAGAAGGTGCTGGTTGATATTATACAGGCAAGGATGGTTGAGATTCTGGAAATGGTAAATCAGGACCTGATTACTTGCGGATTAAAGAACAAGATCAATGGCGGCATTGTTCTTACTGGTGGAACAGCACTTCTTGCCAATCTTGCAGAGCTTGCCGAACAGATTTTTGATTTGCCTGTACGTATCGGATATCCGGTGCAGATAGGCGGTAAGGTACAGGAAGTTCAGACTCCACGCTGTACAACAGGGGTAGGGCTTGTAATGTATGGGCGCCAACATCAGGCAGACAGTCGTTACAGTGACAGTTCCATGGTTGGCAGGATGAAAGATTGGCTCAGAAAAATAATGTGATTATTTTTGTTTCTTGTTTTTTATAAAAAGATGTTTCAGTGACAGTCGTTAAGTGCTATAATTTATATGTTTAAATTTTATAGAAATGAAGCCGTTGAGTACTTCATTTCATGTGAACACGGGAGAAAATATGCCGTTTAGAATGGCGGAAACAGAAGGCGTTGCGGTTGTTAAGGTTATTGGTGTAGGTGGTGGTGGCGGAAATGCCATCAACACCATGGTTGAAAATCGCCTGCAGGGGGTTGAATTTATAACTGCCAACACGGATAAACAGGCACTCGATCAATCCCGTGCCGATGTGTGTTTACAGATTGGTCCGGGGATTACCAAAGGACTGGGAGCTGGAGCTGATCCTGAAATTGGTGAACAGGCTGCCGGCGAATCCATTGATGAACTGACCGACAGTCTCAAGGGTGCAGATATGGTTTTCGTAGCTGCAGGACTTGGCGGTGGAACCGGAACAGGGGCTGCACCTGTTGTGGCAAAAATCGCTAAAGAATTAGGTGCATTAACCGTGGCCGTTGTCACAAAGCCCTTCCATTTTGAGGGTAAGTTTCGCATGCGTAATGCTGAGCAGGGCTGGGCTGAATTACGCAAGTATGCCGATACCATTATCACAGTTCCCAATGATCGTCTGCTTTCTCTTATGCAGACGAATTCCAGGCTCGCCGATATGCTCAGTATGGCTGATAAGGTCTTGCTGCAGGCAGTAAAAGGAATTACTGATCTGATAAATGTCCCGGGACTTATGAATGCTGACTTTGCTGATCTGCGTACTGTTATGCGGGAGGTTGGTCCTGCTATAATGGGATCCGGTTTTGCCGTTGGTGAAAACCGTGCAACTGAGGCTGCCAACCGGGCCATTGATAATCAACTTCTGGAAGATGTGGGGATTGATGGCGCACATGGATTACTGATTAATGTTTCTGCTTCCGAAGAGTCCTTCACACTAGCTGAATTTATGGAAGCATCTGCCCTTATTCAGGATAAAGTCGATGATGAAGCTAAGGTGGTTATCGGTGCTCTGTATGATGATGCACTTGGTGACGAATTACACGTAACTGTTATTGCCACGGGAGTTGGTGAGTCGGTTCCTGACAAAAAGAACCTTGTTAATGTTACAGTTCCAGCAAACCAAAACCCACAAAGGGAGGAGTCAGAAAAAGTGCGTACCGGAAATCTGACTCCTGCTTCACCTAACCGACCTTCCGGGAAGTCAATTTTTCCTTCATCCAACTTTAATGGATTTGAAAATCACGGTATTT
>JAFLJO010000008.1 GCA_022712975.1 Desulfocapsa sp. | reverse complement strand
AAAAAATCACAACTTTGCAGGGCCAAAAAAGCAGTACAAAAATATCAACAAATAGGAGCTGAAAATTTAGAATATTGAAGAGATGAAAAACCGGACAAGGTAATTGTCGCGAACCGGACAAAGTAATTGACATTTAATAGTTTTCTGACCTTCCTTTCGAACATGCTTACGAATCTCAACCTGACGGACATGGAGACCTGTTACAAAGCCTTTCGGGGGGATATTCTACGAAACATGATACTCACTTCGAACAGGTTTGGCATAGAACCAGAGATGACGGCCAAAATCTCAAAAATAGATGATATACGTATCTACGAAGTGCCAATATCCTATTCAGGAAGAACGTACAATGAGGGGAAGAAAATCAACTGGAAGGATGGTGTTTCAGCCATATGGAGTATCTTTAAATTTAACTTATTCACAAGTTACAAAGATTCTTTCCAGCCTGGCTACAATCCATTTTGTAAAGAATAGGGGGAGCGGATCTGGCTAACCCTTTTCTGTGTCTTGGGATCGGATCAGCAATACTATTTGATCCCGTAGTAATTATTTTTTCTGACCTACACTGATAACATTGAGTCCCATTGTATTGAAAATACATTTATCAACAATCTTAAATACAGGCACTAACGAATTATACAATTTCATCTGCCCGGAAGGAATGATCTTTTTCTTAAGCAAACTCCCATTTAGCCACCAACCCAATATTCCCACAAAGTTGAAATGTTGATGGTGAATTATAGTGAGTTCATTTTCTACCATCAACAGGTCAAGTTGTTTCAGGCTGTAGCGTCGATAGTGTTCTAGCTCTTTGTCAAAATTATTATAGAGTTGCTGATAGGCGGGGACAAGTATTATCAATTTCCCGCCGGTCTTTAAAAGTTTTTTACAATTGGCAATGGCCATGCTGTCATTTTCAACATGTTCTATAACGTTTAGAGCATAAATACAGTCAAACTGTTTGAAATAATGTGCATACGTGATATCAAAGTCCGAGGAAACAATATCAATTTTCAATATAGCATTGAGATTTGACCGTGTAGCAAACTGCTCTCCCAGAATATCGATATAATTTTGACGAATATCACTAAGACTCAGTTCCTGGTTATTGTTCAGGAAGTACTTGGAACTGTTTCCGATACCACTGCCAATTTCTAATGTTTTTCCATTGCAATAAGGGCTGATGGTTTGATATATCCAGTGATTAAAGCGATCGGCTTCAGCGACCACGTTGAGGGTTGCCAATCCCTCTGGATCGAGTAGTTTAAATTCTTTTTTTTTGCTCATTTTAATCCATTTCAGTGCGCCTGAAAAACAGGTATAGAGCGGTGTGTCATATTTTTCAACTGATACAATAGTGTAATCAATCGCGTCTCTTTGTTAAAAGGAATTGATTACATCTGCTCAGTATCGCTAAGCAGAAGAAGCTGAATTGCAGGATTCAATGTAGGTTTTAGCAAAGGATACAAACTTTCATACCATACGGTTCCCATAACATCAAATCCCTCTCTATTGGGATGTAAGCGATCAGGTGGATTATAGCATCCAGGTGTGTAAAGTCCCCATTGTGGAGCTAATGCATTGTACTGTTCGACAAGAGTGACATCCAGCTCAGTAGCTAAGAGACGAATCCCTGAATTCAATCCTTCAATGTCTTTATAGGGGTGGTCTGGATCAGGTGGTATGGTTGCAATAAGAGGTTCTATATTTGCGTCACGAGTAATGGTAATCATGGCTTCTAGATTAAATATAATGGTGTCTAGGTCAACATGATGTAATAGATCATTCGTTCCTTCCATAATTAAGACATACTCTATCTCACGCTCGCAACTTATTTCGCTAAGTCGTGATTTGAGTCGGTTTACGCCATCGCTTGTAACTTCTCCCCCTTTGCCATGGTTAAATACTGTAATATTGAAGTTATTATCGACAAGTAAGGACTGCAGCTTGTTCCAATATGCGAATCCTCCAACATGCCCACAATCTGTGGTATTTTCAACATAGCAACCTTCTGTCAAACTATCACCAAAAGCGAGAATACCTCTTTGACAAAAAGCTGTTCCTGAGAAAAGTGTCACAGCCAGAACAGAACTGGAAAGATAAAATACGTACCAGCTGATTCGATTCATAACAAATTATATGGAGTTGATGGAAAGAAATGATTTAAAAATCAGAAAGAGGAATAGACCCTGCGCCATAGGTTTCTTTGATGAAATAAGTTGCCTTACCCGTGTCTTTAATAAAGTTTGGAATGTCTGGAAATCGTTTCGATTTAGAGAATGTACTCATCGATTTTTTCATTGTTAATAAGTCAGGTTCCTGCTGCCACTTATAGCCATCCCATACCTTATAGACGGTTACATATTGTCCATTTGCGAAAGTCTGCCATGAAAGTACAATACGGCCAATACCATCAAGAATTAGTTTAGGAGCAAGATCAGGCACCTTGTTGTCTTCATGTGCTTTTACAGGAGGATCCCAGCCCTTACCATTCCACCGAGACCAAAAGATATCGGGATACTTGTTTTGCACACCAGCCCAGGCAAGCCAAGGTATATTGTTGGTATCAACAATAATCGTTGCAGCCTTATTGGTATCCAGGCCATTGTAAATGCGACGTGGTTTGCTCCATTTGGACGAATCGGAAACAGACCACTCAAGAAAACTCACTTCTTTTTCTTTACTGGTCCATACAGCCCATATTTTTCCGTCAGTGCCTGAACTGACTGATGCGTGAAATACTAGTTCGAGACTGTTGCTAAGTTGAAGCGGAGACTGCCAGGTGTTATTTTCATAACTGCTAAAATATATTTGTTCACCTTGCCCATAATTCTCAGCCCAAATCAATTTTACATCCTGCTTTGGAGGATCCGAGGGATCAATTTCACTTGCTATGGCTGAGTGCAGTAACAGAAGCAATATGCTCACTGCAATGCAAGGTATAGAGTATGCTATATGTAATTTCTTTGTGACAAAAATAGCCATTGCTTACACTCCTTCCGGGGAGACTATTTTGCGAATATAGTACGTTGGTTTATTCTGAGACTCGTGATAGGTTCTTGCCAGCATTTCAGCGATAAGGCCAATAGTTATGAATTGTACTCCGATAAAAATCAAGAGAATAGCCAGGAGCAGAAGGGGGCGGGTGGAAAGCGGGATTCCATATATTTGACGTTGGAAAACTAAAATAAATGCCAATCCGCTTCCCACTACACCTGATAGAAATCCTATGCTGCCAAAGACATGAATTGGCCTGGTCGCATAATCCAACAAAAACTTTACAGTAATGAGATCAAGAATAACGCGCAATGTTCGTGAAATACCGTACTTTGATGTGCCATAGCGCCTTGCCCGATGATTGACTTTCACCTCTGAAATGGTGACACCCATTGCACTGGCGATGGCCGGAATAAAGCGATGCATCTCGCCATACAACTTAATACTTTTGATCACTTCCCGTTTAAAAGCCTTTAAGGTACAGCCATAATCATGTAATTGAACACCAGTTGAAAATGATATAATCTTATTAGCAATTTTAGAAGGCAATTTTCTACTGAAAAAGGGATCCTTACGGTCAAATCTCCAGCCGGTGACCAAGTCGGCACCTTCTTGAATCGAGTTGAGCAACATGGGGATGTCGGAAGGATCATTTTGCAAATCAGCATCCATGGTTATGATAATTTCACCAGATGCATGATCAAAACCAGCACTCATTGCCGCAGTTTGGCCAAAGTTTCTTCTTAAAGAAATTATGCAAACCTTCTGATCTTGTTTGTGTAAATCCTCTAACACTTCCAAGCTGGAATCACTGCTACCGTCATCAACAAAAATCAACTCATACGAAACATCTATCTTTCCAAGAGTCTCGGTCAGTTCTTCATAGAGGATGGGGATATTTTTTTCCTCATTTAAGAGCGGAATAACAACAGAAACGTCCAAATCAATCACCTTAAAAATTGTATTATTTGTACTCATTGAGGACTTCTATAAAGAATACATAAATAACTATAAACAAAAAAATCCACTATGAACAAGTGGGGTGGAAAGTTCGTTGTGCGAACTGAAAATTTATTATTTGAGCAACAAGTAAAGTGCCACATCGGCTCTTTTGAGCCACGAAGAGTATATCAAGAGGGAAGACGACACACTTGTCATGTGAGTTTCATAATCTTATGCAATAATAAATAGAAATAATGCTTTCTTTTTCCTGAAAATCCTTCTTTCTGAGTAATTACTCATGGGGCACTTGAAAATTTCATGATCCAGCCGACCTACAAAAATACCAGGAACCTGTAACCAGTGACAACATCTAGTTTTTTGAAACCACGATGTTGTCACTGTGAGTAGTTAATGCTCTGCAATCCGATCTGTAATACTATTTATTTAAGAGTAAGAGATTTACGGCTGTGCCTGCTGCAGACGGAGATGAATTGGGAGCGCAACCCTTAGGGTAACAGGCATTAACCATTACTCTTCCCCAACTGTTTTTAATAGTGGCTTTTCCTGTGTTGTCAATTGTTGCAATTGCTCCTTCAGTCATATCTTGAGACGATGATTGATAAGGAGCACCTTCCGGGTCAATGTACCAATCCACCTCATTGGTGAGATCCAGTACAACCCCTGCTGTATTTACAGCTAACACCTTAAACTGTTGAGTTTCATTCTGATAAAAAACACCAACATCTTTTGGTATAATAGTAAAAGATCTGAAGCCATCCCCTGCCACACTGCTACTCAGTGGTGGAAAGAATGTAATGGGTGTTCTTTCAGTAGCATTACATGTCGCATTGGTATGGCATAACGAAGACATCATCGTCCCTACCCAATCGGGGACATCACTTGCTCGATGTTTAGAAGTGGTGGTGTTGAGAATATAGTCCCACCCAAGTCCCTCGTAGGTCTTTCCGCCGTTATATGTTCTCCATGCCCAGATTCTTGCTGTCAGCGGGGTAGATCCCGGAGGCCAGGCACTATATCCGGGGAGTGGTCCCCAATTCCAGGAAACACGTCCGGGAGTATAATTCACCTGGTCAAGATAATGAGTGACACTATAATCAATAACTTCAGAGGGTGAGGCATCGTGTTCTCTCAGAAACTCAGCATCGATCACAACTAAGCTTGTTTTTGCTGATGAGACCTCAGCACTTTCTGCATCTTGGAGAAAACAAGAGCTGACCATGGTGAAAGATAGGAGAGAAATCCCGAATAATTTGTTGAAATACTTGTGTTTATCTGTCATGGTATTACTCCTTTTGGTAGTTTGGGGGAAATTCAAGTTAACAATAAAACTCAGTAAAGTAACATACTGTCATATCAAAGTCACCAGAAGCATTTTCGAGAGAATTTTTTCTTCCATAAAAGCGAAAGAAAGTCATTGGTACGACAGGTTTTCTGGAAAAGAAGAGAGACAAAAATAGTCAATATAATACACTGAATGTTTTAGTTCAACTCGTCTTCTTATTAGTAGTCATTTGGTGGAAGATAATATTCATTTATAAGATTGCAAGGTTTGTTGCGTTGTATTTTGGTGAAAAATCATTTCATGGGACTGCTATCGACAATAAGTAAACAGCGCAATGTTACAGGCAATGGGCACAATGACCATCATATATCCAATCAAAGCTTCTTCTGCGTGCTCTTAGAATTTCTTATAAGTGACCATCGTATTCAAAAAGTCAAGGAACAACAACATTAATTCCATTGGTTAGGCGGATTTATTTTATGCATAATAGGATTCCTTCCACACAAAAAACAGAGCAACAGGCTGCGGTTGAAAAAAAACGATCCCTTTTTATGTTCTTTGGGGTGGCTGTCCTTTTGCTTGCTTTGTATCTGAGAATGTCCGGTATCTTCAGGGGGTTGGGTAGTCAAGGGTACTCTTTTCATCCTGACGAGGCCAAGCAGGTTGTAGCCTTGTTGGATTTTCTTAATGGTACATATGTCCGCTATTATGGCAGTCTGTTTTACGATGGTTACCCATTTGGCCTAAATCATCTCGATGAGTATTTATTGCGTCCACTTTTCCTGGCTTTTGGAGTCGAGGTGCCCGAGCGTTATTTTCTTATCTATTATATGCGTATATTACGTGTTGCTTACGGTATAGCGATTATGGGCATTGCCTACAAGCTGGTTTTCAGGTTAACCAGAGATAAAAAAAGTGGACTGTTAGCGATGTTTCTTCTAGCCATTGCACCGATGTCTGTTTCAGTGTCACATTTTGCAACTGGCGATATCGGTGTTGATCTGTTTGCTGCACTTTGCTTTCTTTTTCTTCTGTTCTATATTGATCGCAAATACAAAAAGATATGGCTGTTTTTCTGTGGAATTGCGGTGGGGGCTGCCTTTTCTGCAAAATATAATGGGATGCTTGTTGGAATGGCTCCGGGAATACTGCTCTGTTTAGAGTTGAGGTACGAAAGAGATTATCGATATTTTCTATATAAATGTTGCATATTAATATCTGGTGCCATTGTTGGTGTAGTTATTTTTACTCCCAACTTAGTAATGGATTTCAGTACGACGTTAAGTAATATGTTTGCCAGCTTCAATTTCATTAAAGATTATAAAGTTCCTGCCGAGATTCTCGAGAAACCATGGACAGAACAAGCCTTACTTGGATTAAAAAACAACACCTTGTATATTATAAACGCTCTTGGCTGTGCGGTATCTCTGGCGTTTACTCTTGGACTAGTACTTACGGGTAGACAATGTTTTGCAAAGTATCGTCTTACACAAAGCACCCAAGACACTTCTCACAACATTTTTATACTTTCCCTGGGTTCCTATACAATACTAGCTTTTTTAATATCTCTATGTGGGAAATATGAAGTTCAGCCATTCCATTTTTCTTACCTTCAGTTACCAATTGTTGTTATCGCCTGTACAATGCTCTCCAGATTTTACGCCTCCCGGGTTCGATTTATCAAGGGAGCCAGTCTGGTTATTATCATGGTTATCTGTTTTGAATTTGGTCGCATCAGCTGGAGAGAAAATTTCTTCTGGAGGTGTGAAGACAGTGTCTTTTACAAACAGTATCTTTCTTCCTCCATCTATTTGCCAGATGGTATTAACAAAGAAAATGAAAATGGCGTTATTCGCTCTTTATATCTTGAACCCCGTGGAACTTCAGTATTTAAAAATCTCCAGCATCAGGCCAAAGGCCCATACTCAGATTTCTGGAATACTATACAGGTTGCCCCCCTTCCACAGGTCCCGAACCCAATAGGAAAAAACTGGATCTTTCTCAACGGACCAACCTTTCCGCGTAATGAAAGAATGCTCTTTATCCATGGAAGTCACCGAGGGATTAGTGTAAAGCGCTTTCTTGTTCTTCCCAAGGGGAGAGAGGTGCCTGTTTTAGGTGTTCGGAGTGGATCTTTTGCAACAGAAGTTTTTGTTAACTTTGGTAAAGCCACAACTCAAATTAAGCTAGAGGCACATCAACAGAAAACAATACGACTTGAGCCACAAAAATGGATGGTAAGCGGGGATAAGAATAATGAAGTCCATATTATTCCCTTGGAAATTACTGTTCCACATGATGATGTATGGGTAACAGTGCTTACCACCGAAAAAGAAAGAGAGAATTATATTCTTTTTGGAGGAGCACAGGAGACCTCCCTTACCATCCCGTCCCATATGTCCATGGAATTGAAAGAGCATTACATGAATGCTCTTGAGCATATTCGATATATGAGCGCTGCCCCTTCGAGGGAAATTAAGAAAGGAGAACGAATTGCCATGTGGGAACTGCCCATTCCGGCGGGACATTACAAAGTCACATGTGAAGTTGAAGGTGTTTCGGATAACTCCTCTATTGCCCTAGAGCTCGTGGATGCAAAAGGAGGAGATCTTCAAGAGAAAAAGCATTCTTTTTCTCTCAGGAAAGGCATCCAGCAGATAGAATATGTTTTCACAAAACCATTTGCCCCATACCAGAATCATCTTATCTTCAATGGCGTAGAGGGAAAAAGCAGAATAGTATCGTTTAAACTAGTACCTGATTATCACAAGATATTTGGTGACTTTGATACATGGCGAACTCATGGTGTTAGGCCAAAATGGATAACACGATTTGCCGAATAGGGATGTTGGGGGGGGACGCGTGAAAAGCATCGCAATTCGTCAGTTTAACTAAGTGTCGCTGAACACTTTCTTGACATTCATATTGTTGTCGCCTATCTATGTTGTGTTAATTTTAGTACCTTACTCCATAAAAGCAGCAATAAAAAACACGAAGTTTAAAGAGCATTAATGAAATTATTCAATTACACATCCCCACAAGGTACTTATCCAGCGACACTAAAAGTTTCCGACTTGTTGGGTTAGTCCAGTGTCGTGTCAAGTTGTTCTCGATTATAATACTTTTGGTTAACCATGGAATCGCAAACAAGAAAACAGATATTGATAACCGGTGGAGCCGGATTTCTCGGATCCCATCTTTGTGAAAGATTGTTGAATGATGGGCATGATGTGCTCTGTGTGGATAACTTTTTCACTGGCGCTAAAGATAATATTATCCATTTGCTGGATAACCCGCATTTCGAGCTGATGCGCCATGATGTGACCTTTCCTCTGTATGTGGAAGTGGATGAAATTTATAATCTGGCATGTCCTGCATCTCCCATACATTATCAGCATGATCCTGTGCAAACTACCAAGACCAGTGTGCATGGTGCCATTAATATGCTTGGGCTTGCTAAAAGGGTGAATGCAAAAATATTTCAGGCTTCAACCAGTGAAGTGTATGGTGATCCTCAAATCCATCCACAGACAGAAGATTATTGGGGGCATGTGAATCCAATTGGCTACCGTTCCTGCTATGATGAAGGGAAACGCTGCGCCGAGACGCTCTTTTTTGATTATCGTCGTCAGCATAATCTTCGTATTAAAGTGGCACGTATTTTTAATACCTATGGTCCGAAGATGCATCCAGATGATGGCAGGGTGGTTTCAAATTTTATCATGCAAGCCTTGCAGAATCTGCCCATAACCATTTATGGTAATGGAGAACAATCCAGATCCTTCTGTTATGTTGATGATTTGATTGAAGTGTTTGTTCGCTTTATGGAGAGTCCCGACAACTTTACCGGTCCGATGAATACCGGTAATCCCGGTGAATTCACCATTAAGGAGCTTGCTGAAAAAATCATTGAGCTTACTGGCTCGTCATCAAAACTTGAATACAAACCTCTTCCAAGTGATGATCCAATCCAGCGACAGCCTGACATCAGTCTTGCTAAAGAAAAACTTGGTTGGGAACCGGGCATACAACTCACAGAAGGATTAAAGAAAACCATTCCTTATTTTGAGAATCTACTTAAGGCTTGATTGCTGTAACTGCACTTCCCTCATGTTCCATGAAAATAGTTATAGATACAGGTGTAATTGGCTTAGCTCAGCTTTTTGAAACAGCCAGGACAGGAATTTACAGGGTTATCAGCAGCCTTTCTCAGGAGTTGCTTGCGTGTGATGATCTTGACCTCAGCTACACTTCTTTGTCATCTCTACAGGTCAATCAATTAACAGATCTGTATTTTGCTGAAAGGAATTACGGAACCAGAGCATTTCCCAATAGTGTGCTTGAGAAAATTTTTATTTCTCTTGCCGGATGTAGTCGTGAAGTCGTGCAGGAAAACATTTCTGCAAAAATTCTTTCCCGTCTGTACCGTATGTCGCTCACTCGCAGAATTGGCAAGCAGGTGGATATCTTTCATTCTCAGTATTCGGCTTTACCTGAATTCCCTGGAGCAGGAAGGCCGGTTCGGATGATGACGATATATGATATTATTCCTCTTATGCATCCGGAATATTTTGCGGATGGATTTGTTGAAGAGTTTCGTCCCATTGTCGAATCGTTTTCTCCAGTGAATGATTTTCTTTTTACCATTTCAGAGTGTACAAAAAATGATGTCTGCTCCTATTTCAATATGGATCCAGAGCGAATTTTTGTAACGCCACTGGCAGCATCTCCTGAACTCTATTACCCTGTCTCCGATAAGAATACGATTAATGATGTGAAAAAGCAGTTTGATATTCCAGATGGGCGTTATTTTCTAACGCTTGCCACTGTGGAAAAGAGAAAAAATCTTGAAACGTCAATCCGTTGTTTCCGTGAAATAATAAAGGAACCCGGTTGCGAAGATCTTTCATTTGTGCTGGTTGGTACCCGTGGCTGGAAAGTGCAGGAATTGCTCGACGAAATAGATAATGATCCGGAGTTGCAAAATAGAGTTGTTTTTACAGGTTTTGTACCCGATCAATATTTGAGTGCTATTTACAGTGGGGCGACAGGTTTTCTTTATCCATCACTTTATGAAGGCTTTGGCCTGCCTCCCCTTGAGGCCATGCAGTGTGGAGTACCGGTGATAACCTCCAATACGAGTTCTTTACCGGAAGTTGTAGGCAATGCTGGAGCACTTGTGAACCCACACGATATAGACCAGATTTGTCAGGTCATGTTAAATCTACTCAATGATAGAGAAGTACGTAACAAATATGTGACCAAAGGGCTGCAAAGAGCTGCAAAATTCTCCTGGAAACATTGTGCAGCTCAGACTATGGCCGGGTACCAAAAAGCCTGGGATGGGCGCTGAAAAGATTTTTTATGCATATATATTTTGATTATCAGATCTTTGCGCTCCAAAAAGTTGGTGGAATTTCACGATACTTTGTCGAACTCGCAAGCAGATTGCCGGGAAGTTTCCAGGACATCAAAACAACAGTTCTGGCACCACTCCATATTAATGAATATCTCGAATTCAGTTCAGTGGATACAATCGGAAGGCGAATTCCTGGATTTCCCGGGAAACACCATTTTCTGAGACCGATTAATTTCTCTCTCAGTCGCTTTTTGTTGAGCAGGATTTCGCCCGATATTTTTCATGAAACATATTATTCTGCAAAATCGCAGTCTGTTTCCGCGCCACGTGTTCTTACAGTATATGATATGATTCATGAATGTTTTCCTGAACAGTTCCGTGGTCCGGATCTGGAAATTCCGACTTTAAAAGCTGCCGCCGTAGCTCGAGCAGATCATATCATTACGATTTCACATAAAACCCGCGAAGACCTCATCAAAATTCTTGCTGTGCCATCTGAAAAAATAACCGTTATTCCGTTGGCATCTTCCTTTAAAGTGGCACCTGAGGATTGTTTAACGGAACGTCCTGCAAAACCGTATATTCTATATGTTGGGTTGAGACAGGGAGTAAAGAATTTTTCAACCCTTCTTGATGCATTTGCTCATTCAAAAGTGTTACAATCTGACTTTGATCTTCTTTGTGTTGGTGGGGAGAACTTTACTCATTCAGAAATGCATACTATTCAACATATGGGACTTACAGAAAAAGTAAAGCATGTACGGGCATCGGATGCAATGTTGCCCACACTGTATTCACAGGCAACCCTGTTTGTGTATCCTTCTCTCTATGAGGGTTTTGGTTTACCTCTTCTCGAAGCAATGCGTTGTGGTTGCCCTGTTGTTTGCAGTAACACCAGCTCTTTGCCGGAAATTGCGGGTGATGCAGCACTCTATTTTGATCCGATGAATGAAGCGGAACTGCGGACAGCTTTGGAACAGACAGTTCAATCGGAGACGACACTGAAAGACTTACAACTGCGTGGCTATGAGAGGGAACAGCTGTTTTCCTGGGACAGGTGCGTTAGGCAGACAACTGAATTGTATCGTAATCTTCTATAGGCCTATATGGACTTACTTTATCAAATGTCAGAGCGGCCTCTAGTCTCCATTATCACCATTGTGTATAATGGTGAAACAGATATTCGGCAAACCATGGATAGCGTGCTCCAGCAAAGCTATGAACCTGTGGAATATATCGTTATTGATGGTGGTTCAACGGATGCGACTGTTTCCATTCTGGAAGAGTATGATTCTCAACTGTCTTTCTGGGAAAGTGCACGAGATAAAGGAATTAGTGATGCCTTTAATAAAGGAATTACAATAGCCAATGGAGAAATTATTGGCTTGGTTAATGCCGGAGATTGGTACGAACCCAATACGATAGAGGTGGTGGTTGACACCTTTTTGGCAGAGAAAGAGGTGGGTGTTGTCTGCGGGGCTCTGCAGTTTTGGAAAGGAAGCAGCCTGGAATATCTCTGTAGTTCTGTTCCAGAATTACTTGAACGGGAGATGAGTATTACCCATCCAAGCTGTTTTGTGAGGACAACTCTCTACAGGCAGTTTGGCATGTTTTCTTTAGATTATAACCTTGCCATGGACTATGAACTGTTGCTTCGGCTAAAGACCAATGGTGTTGTTTTTGTATCACTTGACCATGTTCTTGCCAATATGCAGCACGATGGAATATCAGAGGAAAACTGGAAAAAGGCTTTGCAGGAAACACACAGAGCCCGCACCGAATTACTTGAAGACTCTTTTTTCTCAACAATCTGGTATTATTATTTTCTTACATTAAAACGAGGGATTCGAATCGTACTGGAAAAACTTGGCCTGGATGGCTTGCTTCATTTTTACAGAAGCAGGCTGGCACTGGTTAAAAAAACGAAAATATAACTTACCCGCATGTCCTCTTCTGTCTTCCTTTCAATCTTAATCCCGGTTTACAATTGGGATGTCAGGCCCTTATTGGAGAAACTTTCTGCCCAATGTGCCATGCTCGGTGGTGACGGAAAAAGAGTAGAAATAATCGTAATAGATGATGGTTCCAGGGAGAGGTTTGATACCGCAGTAACGGCTGAACAACTCTCTCTGGTTATTTATGAGGAGTTTCCTGTAAACAGGGGACGGGTTGCTGCTAGAAACACTCTGCTCGACAAAGCCAAAGGAGAGTACATACTACTTCTTGATGCTGATATGCTACCGGATGGTGATGATTTCATACAGATTTATCGAGATTTGGCAAATAGCGGGCATGAAATTGTATGCGGTGGAATAAGCTATCTTCAGCTCAAGGAAGATGTTGATATCGACTACGATTTTTACCTGTACAAGAGTAAGAAAACAGAAGCACTGCCAGCTGAAACAAGGAATCGCTCTCCATGGAGGTATCTGTTTACTTCAAATATCATGCTGCGTCGGGATATCGTGGATTCGATCCGTTTCGATTCGCGATTTACAGGCTATGGATATGAAGATATTGAGTGGGCAATCCGCCTTTGTGAAATGCATACTATCAAACATATTAACAACACCTGTTCTCATATGGGTGTGATGAATAAAGAACAGGTTTATAGAAACATGCGTGACTCCATAGAAAATTATGCACTTTTGCTCACTCTTCACCCGGAACAAACAGCAGGAGGTGGTGCTGTTCGCATTGCTGGTAAGCTGACATTTTTTTCTGTATCGATACTTAATCGTTTAGATACAGTTCTGAGTTCATTCTTTTCATCCATCACATGGAATCCTCTATTATTTCTTGTTTTTCAATGTGACAAGGTAGTGTTGCTGGCCAGAGCATTGAAAGCAAGGGCAGAGGTATAACTCCCTTGATTTCTATTATTATTCCAACGTTAAACGGTGGTGAATTATTCAGCAAAGTGCTGGAAAGTATTGCTATGCAGGAAATTCCTGATGAATATGAACTGCTGGTATACGATTCTGCTTCAACAGACGATACTGTTAAGTATGCGCAAAGCTTTGGTGCTGAAGTCGTTTCCGTTGACAGAAAAGAGTTTGATCACGGAGGGACCCGAACCCTGGCGGCGCAAAAAGCCGTTGGCGATATCCTGGTGTTTATGACACAGGATGCTGTCCTGGTCGGAACCAATTCTCTCGCATCACTTATTGAGCCGTTAAGAAAGAACGAATCTTTATCAGTTGCAGTGACTTATGGCCGGCAGTTACCTAATAAGGATGCCACACCTGCGGCAGCCCATCTTCGTCTGTTTAATTATCCTCCCGAATCGCTTGTCAGAACAAAGAATGATAAACGAAAATATGGCTTGAAAACAGTTTTTGTTTCAAATTCATTTGCCGCTTATAAACAGGATTCTCTTGCTTCATGCGGTTATTTCAAACAGGGGCTTATTTTTGGAGAGGATACCTGTGCAGTTGGAAGGCTGCTTCTGGAGGGGGATGCTATACAATATGTTTCCGAAGCACAGGTATATCATTCTCATAATTATTCACTTGTAGAAGAGTTCAAAAGACATTTTGATATCGGTGTTCTGCATAGTGCAGAAAACTGGCTCTTACAAGAATACGGAGTGGCAGAAGGTCATGGTGCCAACTACGTACGCTCAGCTTTTTCTTATTTTATCAGAAACAATGGCTGGTATCTTATTCCGGATTTGATTATAAGAAGCGGGATGAAATATATGGGGTACAAACTTGGAAGGAATTATAAATCTCTGCCTGTCTGGCTGCGAATGAAATTAAGTATGTATTCTGCCTGGTGGAAACAAGATGCTGTCTCGGAGTGTAGTAATAAATGATGTCCATGAATCTGCGAGAGCAGAGTTCTTTTATATGTAAACTGTTGAATCTGGTTGACTGTGCTATTGTCTGTGGTTTTCTCTGGGTGTTGGTGCATTGGTACCGGGTGCCCTGGAACTATTTTTATACCTATCTGTTGTGGCTCTCTTTTGGCTTGTCGCTGTTGAGTTTTCAGTATTTTCAGCTCTATCGATCCTGGCGAGGATGGAAATTTTATCTTGAATTCCTTGTTATTGCCAAGGCCTGGGGGGCAGTCATTGGAGTACTTCTTTTTTACTTCTTTATCTTCAAGATTTCCCATGCGTATTCCCGGGTAGTTTTCTTAATCTGGTCAATCGTCACGCCATTTTTACTTTTCATTGTTCATGTATTCGTGCGTAAAATATTCCATTTTTATCGTTCCAGAGGAAAAAATATCCGTCGTGCGGTGGTTGCAGGTGCCGGTGATCTCGGAATCAATCTGATCAAGGAAGTGGAGGGTATTCCCTGGGCTGGAATTGAAGTCCTGGGGTTCTTTGATGATAAGATAGAGCCCAATGAAAAACAAACTGTGGCCGGTAGGCCAATCCTTGGCCGGATATCAGAAATAAAAGGATATTTGCTGGAAAATGACATTGACTATGTCTATGTGGCTTTGCCCATGCGTGCTGAGAAAAAGATCTTCACTATTTTAAGAGAATGCAGATCGCTTGGGGCCCGGGTTTATCTGGTACCGGATTTGTATATTTTCGGTCTTCATCATGCAGAAATTCAATCACTTGGCAATACCCTTGTTTTAAATTTCAATCCGAACACGGAGTGGAAGCGGAGCTTCGATATTATTTTCTCTGTTCTGGCAATTATCGGAACCTTACCACTCACCATTCTTATTGCAGTACTTGTGAAGTTGCAGGATGGCGGGCCTGTTTTTTATAAACACTCAAGAATTACAGCTGCCGGAAAAGAATTTCAATGTCTGAAATTCAGGTCGATGGTGGTTGATGCTGATGAACAACTTAAGCAACTTCTGGCTGATAATCCTGAGCTCCGTGAGGAGTGGAGGCGCAGTTTTAAGCTTAAAAATGATCCGAGAGTTACAAAGCTTGGGAAGATCTTACGAAAAAGCAGTCTGGATGAACTACCTCAATTTATCAATGCATTGAAAGGTGAGATGAGCGTTGTTGGTGCAAGACCTATTGTGGGTAAAGAACTGACTGACTTTTACAAAGAAAGTGCCGGGCGTTATTGCTCCATGAAGCCGGGAATTACCGGGCCGTGGCAGGTAGAGCGTCGTTCTGATATCAGTAACTATGAAGAACGTGTTGGAATGGATGACTGGTATATTCTCAATTATTCTCTATGGACTGATATCAAGATTATCCTTAAGACCATCAAACGTGTTTTTGACGGTCGTGGTGCTGTCTAGGGAACAATGGGAACGAAATAAGTTGTTCAAGGTATTTCGTGTACGAGCCTAAGCTTGATCGTGTTGAATGAGAGCATCCATGAGTATTCCCGGTGCATTTCCTGCCGCATCATCAAGAGTGTTGACTGGAGTTTCCCGACGCTCTGCTTTTCTGATTTCCTTTGAATCTTTGAAAAAGGCTATCGGGCGAGTTCCCAGGCCTGTTTCAAGAAAAGTTTTATCCGCATCATCTGTCACCAGATTCCCGACAAAGCTGATTGTAGGAATTTTGACATCCTGTGCCAGCTTCTGTACTTTTAACGCAGTTCGGATTGAAGACTTGGAAGGGATCACCACAATTAAAAGATGATCAATACCTGCAATGGTTCCACGCCCCAGATGTTCAACACCTGCTTCCATATCAAGCAGCACAACTTGATTGTCCGAGAGCAGAAGTTTGGTCAGCATCCTTCGCAAAACATTGTTTTCAGGGCAGGCACAGCCCTTATCGCCTGTCTGAATAGCACCAAGCGCCATAAGTTTCATTCCATCATGCTCGTGCATAAAATCAACAAGGAGATCATTCACTTCCGGATTTATATTGTACATGGGAGAACCTTCGGTCTTCCCTGAACGTTCAACCAGGAGTGTGGTCATCTCAGCAATGGCACGGATCTTCTCAGGGTTCTTAACACCCAGGGTCTCAGCCATATGAGGGCTTGGGTCTGCATCAATGATAAGCACATCCTTGCCACTCTTTTTAAATTCTCCGGCAAGAAGTGCCATGATGGTGGTTTTTCCAACCCCGCCTTTTCCACTGATTGCTATTTTCATCGATTTTTCCCTTTTAGGAAAGCTGTTTTTCTTGCAAGACGCACCACAATGGTTATGTTCTAGCAGAATATGTAACGTATTTTGAATATAGCGTAAACTAAAATTGGAGCTTAAGTATGGAACATGCAAGTAATCAACAAATAACCCTTAGTCAGGCAAGGCAGGAAGCCTCGACCATTTTTCTGGCAAAAGTTTTTAACTGGATGGCTATAGGGCTAGGGCTTACAGGTGTTATTGCCTGGTTCACAGCATCAAGCGGGCTCGCTGCACAACTGGTTCAGGGGCCGATGTTTATTGTTCTTATCATTGGACAGCTTGGGCTGGTTTTTTATCTTTCTGCCCGAATTGAGAAAATTCAACCCGGAACAGCCACAGGATTATTTCTAGGCTATGCAGCCCTGAACGGACTTACTTTGTCCATGGTGTTTCTTGCTTATACAGGTTCTTCTATTGCAGCGACATTCTTTATCACCGCAGGAATGTTCGGAGCCATGGCTGTTTACGGGCTCGTCACCAAGCGTGATCTTTCCGGGATGGGATCGTTTCTTTTTATGGGTCTGATTGGGATTATAATTGCCTCAGTGGTGAATATATTCCTAAATAGTTCTTCTCTCTATTGGGCAATTTCTCTTATCGGTGTTTTTATATTTGTAGGACTTACTGCCTATGATGTACAAAAGATCAAGAAAATAGGCGAAGATGGAATAATGCAACAGGGTGAAGGTGCAATCCAAAAAGGTGCTGTCATGGGTGCTCTTGCATTGTACCTTGATTTCATAAATCTTTTTCTTATGCTGCTTCGGTTCTTTGGTGGTAGCAGAAACTAGATTTTTGATTCACATGACTATTATGAGCATGATCTGCAGTAGGCGGATCATGCTTTTTTTTTAAGTTTTCTTTTTGAGATGAGCCAGGGCTATGAGCAATACCTTTTGTGGAGAAAAAATCGTTGTAGGAGTTACCGGTTCCATTGCAGCATTTAAGGTTGCCGGTTGGGTCAGTAGCCTTGCCAAAGAAGGAGCGGACGTACGAGTTGTTATGACTGAATCCGCTTGTCGACTGGTCACGCCACTGACCTTTGCTGCTTTATCCGGGAATCCGGTGCTGACGGACATGTTCGCTGCCGAGGAGGCGCATTCAATTTCTCATATTCAACTGGGCAGTGAAGCAGATTTAGTACTAATTGCCCCAGCAACAGCCAATACCATAGCCAGGATCGCCCATGGTTTTGGTGATGATTTACTCACAACCACTGTCTTAGCCGCATCGTGTCAGGTTCTTGTTGCCCCTGCAATGAACAGTGCAATGCTTCTTAACCCTGCAACGAAAAAAAATATTCAACTATTAAAAGAGGTTGGGCATGAAGTAATAGAGCCGGTATCCGGTCAAATGGCATGTAAAACAGATGGGCCGGGGCGACTTCCGGAATGGGATGATGTACGGGAACAACTCCTTGCATCTCTTGTTGAACAGGATCTGCAAGGTGAAAAGATTCTTATTACTGCAGGTCCCACTAGGGAAGCCCTGGATCCTGCAAGATTTCTCAGCAACCGGTCAGCCGGGAAGATGGGCTACGCACTGGCTCGGACTGCAAAGAGGCGAGGTGCAGATGTTTTGCTCGTTAGCGGGCCGACATCACTTCCAACCCCCCATGGGGTGAAACGACTTGATATTCAGACGGCAGAAGAGATGCATTCTACTGTCGTGGAAAGTTGTCAGGATATGTCAGTGATTATTAAAGCTGCCGCAGTGAGCGATTTCTGTCCTGAACACATAAGGGCAGACAAAGTTAAAAAAGAAGATGCATAGTTTGTTCTTAAATTGAAACAAACCCCTGATATTCTGAAAGAGTTGTGTGAAAACAAAGATAACCATGGCTATCTTCTGGTTGGTTTTACGGCTGAAAGCTGTGACCACCGTGCAGCAGGAAAAAAGAAACTCATTAAAAAGAATCTTGATTTGATCGCCATTAATGATATCAGTGGAAAAAACAGTGGCTTTGAGGCAGATACCAATGAAGTAACTCTGTTGGATAGCACGGGTTTTACAGAGCTGCCACTGAGTAGTAAAGAAAAAATTGCCAACCTGATTCTCGATAAAGTTGTAGCTCTTCTCGCCCGGAAAAAGGACTAAGGACCCTCTTCATTCTAAGGATGACTTCAAAAGAACGCTCCATACTCAAAGTGACCTGCTTTGGTCATTTTATGAGCCATTTTAATATGCTGGTGTTTCCGGCTGTGCTTTTGCCACTCACTGTCCAAATGGATATGGATATGGGACAGGTTTTGGCGCTCTCTTTCTGGATGTACCTCCTGTTTGGAGTGACGGCACTTCCCTGGGGGCTGCTTGCCGATCGTTTCGGTTCAAAACCCTTACTCTTTTTATTTCATGTCGGGGCAGGTTTGTGTGGTTTTCTTGCTGCCGTAAATGTTGGTAATCCTTTTGTGTTTAGTGCTTGTCTTGCCGGTATTGGGATCTTTTCAGGGATTTATCATCCTGTGGGACTTGGCTGGATAGCCAAAGAGTTTGAGAATACGAGCCAGGGTATGGCGTATAATGGGATGTTTGGTAACCTTGGTCTGGCTACAGCTCCTGTTTTAGCAGGAATTGTGAATTATTTTTGGGGAGTGGAAGCTGTTTATATGGTGCTGGGTTTTGCTAATATAAGTGGAATTGGTCTGCTTTATTTTGTGCGAAATGGTCACGCTGTCAAAACAGCAGTTGCAAGTCCTTTAAAGCCCAAACAATCAATCGTTCCTTTTCTTGTTCTTTTGGTTGCCATGATGCTTGGCGGGGTTGTGTACCGCGCCACCACCATCACCTTACCCGCCTATTTTGAACTGCAGAATCAGGATCTTTATCAGAATTTTATGGCAATGGCCGGCCAGGGTGGTTCAGCCAATGTGTTTGCCACGCTCATAACATCATTTATTTATCTGGTGGGGATGGCCGGGCAATATTATGGCGGCAGGGTGGGGCAGTCAGTTGATCTTGGTAAGGGCTATCTCCTTTTTCATTTGATTACTATTCCCGCAGTACTAGCTATGGCGGTAACATCCAATATGCCGTTGGTTGTTTTTGCCATGATTCATTCATTTTTTCTTCTTGGTATGCAGCCGCTGGAAAATACACTGGTTGCAAGACTCAGCCCACCTGAATTGCATAGCTCGGCCTACGGACTAAAGTTTATCCTGACTTTTGGTGTCGGGGCACTCAGTGTGAATATGGTCTCTTTTGTTAAAGGAAACTTTGGTTTTGGCGGGGTGTATGTTGGTTTGGCTCTTGTTTCCACAACTTTGGTTGGTGTAATACTTCTGCTTAATCATTATCGCAAACCGGATATTCCATAGCATAACTTCTCGTAGCCAGACTTCGTAAAATACTTATGGCCATTTTCACAGACTCTGTGAATGAGGTGAGTGGAAAAAGCACCAATCAATGGGTAGCTGGAGTTTTGGAGAGAGCCAGTCATGTTCATTAGTATATCTTTTACGACATATACCCATCATGGCATAGTGTGAAGGTGTGATTAAAGGGATAAAATGAGGTCACTCTCATCGCCGGAAAGTTCTGTTATCGAAAAATGGTTTCTATCCCCATGGCGCTGTCCCTGATAAATTTAGGCAGGATTTTCGGGCGTAGAAAGAAAAGAAAACGCATGGAATAGGCAAGCAGGTGCAGAATCAATAGATGGTCCAGCACCCGATAGCCACGTTTGTCGCGAAGGAGAATAAAGAGCAGCCAGCGAAGATGACGACTGTGCATAGTGAAAGGGCTGAAGTTGGTCTTGATCCGGTAGCGCGGGCGACTCCCGCGAGGATATTTGCGTTTGTATTCTTTTTTGGCCATCTTGATCCTATATTTTACCTCCTCACTGTAGGGAAGAAAGTAGTATTCCCTGGCCAATGCCAGTAGACCAAAGGTATCTGCCATATACTCGATATCTTCAACCCGGAAACCAAGTTCCCTGGTCAGTTCCTTCATACGATTGATCCTGGTTAATGCATCGTATCCAGCCTCAACACATTCTTTTCCATTCCCGACTAATGCTCGCATCAACTTTCGAACCGAATGATTGATAAAAATATTATTCCAAAAGACCGAAACCTGAGCGGGGACGCGAACTCTACGGAAAAACAGTTTTCGCTCAGCCAGCTCTGGCGTATAGAGAAGCTCTTTCACTACCCGGTCACTTAAACTGAGTAATTCCAGGAGCATTTCCGGCTGTGCACAGTTTATTTCCCTGGCCATCGCCTTTACAGCCTGTGAAACGGTCATGTTCTCCTTGAAAATTTTCAATGTGACAAAGCTGTTTATCTCATTCCAGATAGCTTCCGGCTCCAGATAGGACAGACGTCGAAAGGGCATCCATCCGCCTGTTTGACACCAGACGCTTATTCCAACCATATTGGGAGCTGAGAGTAGTTCCTGCTGATATTTGTAATAATCAAAGCCGACAAAAGATGGATATTCACCACAGCCCTCATATTCACGTCGAGCCTGTAATTCAATGATTTTCTTCACCGGAATCCGGAAGAAATGTTTGTTCAGAGGAAGGTAACGGAAAAAATCTGTCTCACCATATTTCATGGAAAGAATAAACCAGGGACTCTGTATATTCTTCAACACTCTGGCTGTGGTACCCCTGTGCCAGTTGAAATCGCCAATTGGATGCGCTCCCACTGTCCAGTTTCTCAGGATAAGGTGACTCTGATGTTTTTCAAATAGAGGCAGCAAGTCATAAAGTATACGGTTGACTTGGGCTGAAGTACGAAGAAACAGCTCACTTTTAAAAATGCCTTTGACGTCTTTGCCGTCACATTCGCCAATTCGGAAAATAATGCCGGTGATTTCGGGAAAGCTTGTGAGAATGGTTGCAATCTGTCTTTTCAGAAACTGATTTGCACGTTTTCGTCGCCCCCCTATTTTTTCCTGCACGCCAGGGGTAAGGGAGAGGATATCCATGGTCAAGTAGATTCCCAGGCCATGTTGTTTGCAGATGGTGAATAATTTGCGGTATTCCTTCTGAAGGCCGCAAATTGCCTGATTGACTTCCGGTTCTATCCAGGGATCGGGGGCAAGATGGGAGACATCATCAAAACTGACGCAGTTATATCCAACTTTTTTCACTTTTCTGCAGAACAGGTCGAGATCAGCGCGGACTGTGTAGAAGAGCAAACGAGTTTTCCTGGGTTTTGCGAAAAAGGAATGAAAGGGAATCTTTGACCAGTTGATATTTCGCTTTGTATAGTTACGGAAAAAAGGACCAATGGCGTCAATTAAGTATATTTCCATTTGTTTTCCTATAAAGAAAAAGGAGATAGACCTGCGTTTATTGAATCACAGTGTATAATGTTTGCATAATTCCTGAAACGCATTCTCAAAACTGCGCTCAGCAACATTGGCACGTGCTTTTTGTCCCATTTGCTGAAGAAGATCTTTATCAAGTATCGACTCTATTCCCTTTAACAGCGCGCTGCTGCTCTTGCCTTCCACTACCAGACCTGTTTCTCCATTCAGGACATTGTCCTTAGGGCCTCCCCTGTTGGTAACAATTACAGGAACACCACAGGCCTGGGCCTCCATGGGGGTCTGGCCAAAGGTATCAGCAATGGATGGGAAAACAAAAAGGTCAGCATTCTGCAATGCCTTTACATAGGTATCCCCTGTCAGAAATCCGGTGAAGAGAACATTGTAACCATCCAATTCATGGCGGAAGGTCTCTTTATAAGGACCATCTCCAATAAACTTCCAGCAGATGTCCTTTCGTTTGCCTAATAACTCTTTTATAGCTGGAATCAGGTATTCCAGTCCTTTATCTTTTGCAAGGCGACAGGAAGTAATCAGCATAAAGTCCGCTGTTGCACGTTTGGCGCGTTGCGGGTGGAAGCGTTTGGTATCTATTCCTCTTCTTAAGAGACGTATCTTGTTTTTATCAATACCATGATGAATAAGATCGTTCTTTGAATCACAGGAAAGAGCAAAAACAATATCGGCCTGGGAGTAAAATTGTTTCAATAGCTCCCATACCGTTTCCTCCACATGGATATCCTGTGTGTAGCTTCCCAGGTATTTTGCAAAATCAGTATGATGAGTGACAAAGAAAGGTACTTTGAAGAGGCGCCTGGCAGCAAGAAGGGCCATCAGCCCTAACGGACCTGGAGTTGCAGCATGAAAGTGGGTGTAATTCTCCTTGTAACAATGATTAATCACGTCAACCAGTGAAGGAATCTGCAGCTTTTGGGCGGTATACAATTCAGGAGTAAAGGACATATTTGTAGGGAATACGTGCTCACCAAACTGGCTCGTCTGGTTTCCACAGGTAAGTATTTTGTAATCAATTTCACTTGTTGAAGAGAGGACTGCAAGTTCCTGGGCATATCTGGCAGGGCCGTTTATCTCATGAAATGTATCAAAAAAATGTGCGACATGTACGCTCTGCGTTGAACCGTTAGGATAGAGTGATTTCGTGACTTTTTTTGTAAATGAACGGGTTTCATCAAAAATCCTGACAGAAATACCATAGGGAAGGATTAATTTTTCAAGATCAAGAATGGTTCCAAGGGTACGGCATGGATTAAAAAGAATTGTGCGCACCGGTGTATGTGCTTTCTGGTTTATAAAAGATAAAACAGCTGCATCAATACTCTTCTGCATGAGTTGAAAAAACTGTTTGGAAATACTTTTATTCTCTACTGTTTTAAATTCATTGAAGGGAATCTTCTGTATGGATTGCAAAAGGAACGTGAGGGGCTCATCCTGATCCAGTTTGCCCAGGCCATTCTTTTCCCTGCTGACGAATCGTTTCAGCAGGCGACTTAATTTTGCTATAATTGTAGGTGTTGGCAGCTGCTTGCTGGTTAACATAGAAAACACAGCTGAGAGTCGTCTATTGTGAGCGATGGATTTTTCCAGGTTATCATTATTTTTAACCTTATGGTCAATCCCCACACTGTACAGGACAAAATTCAAATTCTCAGGGAGAGAATTTCGTACCACAGCAATATTTTTAGAACTATGTGTTTCAAAAAGATCTCTAATGGAAACAGCATCTGGATTATAGGTGAACGAGCGTCCCATGTAGCGTTTGATATGGGCATCCTGGCCTGCCTTGGAATACTGTTTTTTGTGGCAGTCAGTCTTGGGAGCTGTAATTATCCGGCTGTGTTTGTCTGCTAAGTGTTCAAGCATCCCAGGAGTCAGATTTTGAATAATAAACCGAAGCCCCTTATTGGTTTTTTCGCCTTTTGAACCATTTATTTCAAAATGATTAAAGAGAAGTAACATTTTTTCGAAAATATCAACTGTTATCCGGTCATTTACTGAATAAAACGGGTGAGCAGCCATATAAAGGATATCGTTCTGATCATAATAGTGTATCAGGTCGTAAATATTATGGCGCAGTTTCCCTATATCTTTAAAGATGGCTTCTGCTTTTTCTGGATTCAACTCGTAGGTCAGCACATGGATTTTACAACGCTTTTTATGGTTGTTATGAGGGAATGATGCTGTCACTTCTACTGAGATCGGGACGTGATATCCTTTGCTGCGCAGCAGCAGGTTTCCTTCAATGGTGTCATGGTCTGTGCAGGTGTACATGGAAAGGCCCATATCCAGTGCACTCCGGTAAGCTTCTTCTGGATCGGTGACGCACTCACCAATGGCCAGTTTTTTCGTCAGATAATTTGTAGGCTTTGAGGAGAAGTGGGTATGGGAGTGCAGATCAATCTTATATCCGGGTTTTTGCAGCCATTCCTGCTGGTCGTTCCTGCTCCTGATAATTTGCATTGGCTTCATATTTGCTTTCATAAATCCTTGGAGAACTTTTGAAGTTTTGTATAATCCGGCGGCAATTTTCCATCAAAATAATTACAGGCGCTATAATAGTGTAAGTCTTTTCGTAATATGTTGTAATATTTTGGATTGTTTATGAGCTTACCAAACAATTTAAAGGGTGATGTGAAAAATTCGGCAAATGGTCCCATGAGGTCAGAGGGGTCTCGAAAACATTCCCATTCACATTGGTTACAATCACTTTTTGTATGAGGTCTTTTCTGTAAATTCGGAAGCTCAGAGAGACTTTCAGACAGATAACCGCAGGGATGAATCTTTCCCTGTCCGCATTCAACAAAAAAGAAATTAATTCCTCCATGACAGGAATAGAGTGACTCCATACCGTCTCTGTATTGTCGAACCAGGTTGTAGAGGGAGCAGAGGGGTGTAAAATCCGTAATCGAGAACGAAACTCAGGTATGGTCTCGTAAAGGGCCTGGAAGATGAGTCCTTTTTCTCTGGGGCTGAAATGAATCACTCTATCCGTTGAGGTCGCGCCATAGGTGGATATGTCATGACTGCTTTCCCCCTGTGCATGTTCTTCTGCGGTTCCCTCTTCTTCATGGCTCATTGGATAGCATGCACTTGTGGTGGTAAAACCAAGATCGAGAGTAAATTTGTAAAATTTTCTGAACGCCTCCTTGAAAAGTTCAAAAAAGACCTCACTTTCAAGATCCTCCTGATAGAGCAGGGGATTACTACCACCTGTATTTCGATTTATTCCAAGATTTGCGGAAGGGTAAATGTTGTGGGCGTGAAAAATGGGAAGTCCCTTTTCAATTCCCTTAATCAATCCCTTCAGGCCGCGCATGGCCTCATGGTCTTCGGGATTCGCAGAATCAAGACTGATCCAGAAGGAAGAGAGGCCACTCTTGCTGAATCCTTCAGCGATTCGATGGATTCGTTTTTCAAAATCGGGCTTGTCAGATCCTTGAAAAATATAGCCGTTGGTGCCAGTTCGCACATGAGAAATACCCGCCTGACGTGCATAATTGATCAACTCTAACAACATATCCAGATGAAGGAGAGGCTCGCCCCCCGTCAGGGAGAGTGCCTGAAACCCATTCTCAGCAGCACTGTCAATAAGTCGCTTTGTCTGGTCGGTGTGGAGCGTATTTCGGTCGATGGCAGCTGAACGCCTCATCCCGCACTGGGGGCAGGCAGCGTTACACTGGTTGGAAAACTGAATAATAAGCTGGCCGGGGATTCTTCCTTTGAAGAAGGGTTTCATTGCCTGAAATGGTATCATTTAAGATTTCCTTGTGAAATAATTCGTAAAATACAATTTATAGTTTTCTGTACTCATCCAAAGTAATAATTGTCTCGGGTGTTAGAGGACCTCCGTGGGTACCCCGATACATGACAAAGAGAAAGTCAGGGAGACGATACCAGTAGTGAGCATGCCAGAATTTCCCCCTAAATCCATGCGGAGCAACTTTTATTTTTATGGCCGATAATGGCTCTCGAAGGGACTGGATGGTTTCGCTGCCAACCTTTGTGGCTTTAAGCAGAAAGGGTTCCAGGGTGTCTGGACGAAGCATCCAGAAAGTGATTGTCTGCGCGTTTTTATCTGCAAGAAAAGAACGTAGTGAGAATGACAGGAACTGATACCAGGGTTTTTCATCAAGTTCAAAGCGTTTTAGAATTTCATTCCCATCTCTTTTACCAGTGATTGATAAACTCTCTCCGGAGCGAAATGCAGTTAAAAAAGTGCCATTTACATCCTGTTGTTGCCAATGGGTCACCTCGCCAGTTGGGAGACAGACGAGAGAAGTTTCTTCATGTTCTTTTTTTGAGGAGATCCGTACTGTGGTGCTCCCTGGTGTCATGGACCAGAGAAAATGCTCATGCTTGTCACCAGTGACCATATGGTACCAATGTTCGATTAGCTCTACGCGTTGACTTTGCCCCAAAGAAGGACATGGGAGCAGCAAAAGGAAAATGAGGGAGAAATAGATACGTTTCATGTCTTTTCTTCGTGATGAGAATACTAAGGAACGAGAAATAAATAACTTGAACATTAATGCACCGCAGAGACGCAGAGTGCGCAGAGTTTCACAAAAAAGTCTTTTCTCTGCGTACTCTGCGTCTCTGCGGTTATAAATTAATATAGAACCCTACTGTGATCTTTGTTCAAGTTATTTGCACTCCGCTACTAAGTCGTTTTAAGATGCCAAAGCGGAACCATCGTAACAAATTATCTTTATTATAAATATCTGGCACTCGGATAGCAAGGATTATGCATTTTGAGAATGTGTTTGTCTCAATTTTCCCACTGTTTTTCATCATAAAAAGTAAAATTAAAGCTCTTCACTGGATTTTCCCATCAAACTTCCTTATAGTTGCAACGAATAAAATGTATTATCTGATTTCTCAGTACTCACAAAAAACAAGTACACTCATTCAGAATTAATTATTTTAATAGGATTTTCATGCAAACTTTCCCAAAACTGGATACTCCAAATTTTATTTCTTCAATCTTTTATCCACGCCGCAGCGAAGTTACGCCACTTCCAAAAGGAGCAATTGATCTGGAAATTGAAACTGAGCCTGGTGTGCTCATTGGCTGCAGGCTCTATATCCATGATATCAGCAGTCCTAATATTATTTTTTTCCATGGCAATGGTGAGATTGTTGCAGACTATGACGACATCGGGCCGCTATACAATCATGCTGGAATCAATCTACTTGTCATGGATTATCGAGGGTATGGCTGGAGCAGTGGTTCTCCCTGTGTTGCTTCAATGCTCTTCGATGCCGAAGTCCTTTTCTGTGAAGTGCAAAACTGGTTAAGCCATCATGCATATACAGGTGCCCTCTTCATTATGGGGCGCTCACTTGGTTCCATATCTGCCATTGACCTTGCCACCAGACATGGTGATGACATCAAGGGTTTGCTTATTGAAAGTGGAATTGCTGACACCATTCCCCTTGCCAAATCCCTTGGGATTGATATCAGCGGAATTGACTTTACCGAAGAAGATGGTTTTCAGAATGTTGAAAAAATAGCAAAAGTTACTATTCCGACTTTTATATTGCATGGCGCAAAAGATGAAATAATTGCAGCTGATGAAGCTGAGAAACTTCAATCGTACAGTGGCGCAAGAACTAAAGAATTTGTCGTCATCCCCGGCGCTACCCACAATACCATGATTCTGACAGGTGGAAAACTCTATTTCCAGACCATAAAAGTCTTCATTGATAAAGTTACAGGGGTAACAAATTGGCGCCGTCATAGAAAAACAACAAAAACGTACTCGGAGAAATAACACACAATGAAAAACAATTCTTCTTTTTCCATCCCGGTTCTACTGATTACAGGCTTACTGGCTCTGCTGCTCTCCTCTTGTGTTTCAACAAACACTAACTCTCGGAGCGCAAATATCGCACCTGCTCCAGACCTTATTCGCGTTGGTGTCTCAAGCAATGCTCCTCCTCTTATCTACTCAAAGAACGGAGAGACTATCGGACTCGAAGCTGATTTTGCGAGAAAACTCGGAGAATTCACCGGAAAACAAATCAAATTTGTTGAATTAAAATGGGAAAACCAGATCGAGGCTCTTGAAAACAACAAGATCGATATCATCATGTCAGGAATGTCCATCACCCAGCCCAGGCAGTATCGAATTGCTTTTGCAAATCCCTACCTGCGCTCCGGTCAAATTCTACTTGTTCGCCTTGAAGATCAAGCCCACTTCTCCACGGGGATCTACAGCTTGATGAACTCGAATTACGTCATAGGTACCATTAAAGATACCACTGGCGATCTGTTTATCTCAAAGACCATTAATGGTGCTAAAATAAAAACCTTCGACAAATCCACTGATGCAGTAAAAGCTCTCATCAATAAAGAAATTGATGCATTTGTTTACGATGCCCCCATGGTCTGTCATTATGCAGCTATCAATGAAAACAATAAACTGGCCCCAATCCTCACACTCGCCACAGAAGAATACATCGCATGGGGAATCCGCAAGCAAGACAGTGAATTACTGAATCAGGCCAACGCATTTATTGCTGATCTAAAAAGCAAACAGCAGTTGCAGCGTATGATTCGCACATGGATCCCCTATATGTAGGATATTTTATGAGAACAGAAACAAAAACAGAAACAAAAACAAAAAAACGAAAAAACTATCTCAGCTGGGATGAATATTTTATGGCTGTTGCACTTCTTTCCGCTGAAAGAAGTAAAGACCCCAGCACTCAGGTTGGTGCCTGTGTAGCCAATAGTGATCATAAAATCGTGGGTGTCGGATATAACGGTTTTCCCTGGGGATGTTCTGACGATGAACTTCCATGGGCAAGGGAAGGAAGTTATCTTGACACAAAATATCCCTATGTTTGTCACGCAGAACTCAATGCTGTTCTTAATTCTACAGCCCCTAACTTAAAAGGTTGTAGAATTTACGTGGGGCTTTTTCCCTGTAACGAGTGTACCAAAGTGATCATTCAATCAGGAATTAAAGAAATTATTTACCTCTCGGACAAGTATGGTCACACTGATTCTGTAAAAGCTTCTAAGCGAATGTTGGATCAGTCAAATACTGGATACAGGCAGTTTGAGGGGCGGGGTAAGGAAGTAAATATCAAACTTTTTGTGTAAGTGTAACTTCCCTGTTGGCAGAAGGTGTTCTGTTACGATTGTTTCGCTTCAATGCTCGTAGCCCTGAAATGATATTTCTTCTATTGTTAATTTCTTTTTCAAAAAAACACCATTGCCCGAAGAAATTTCTCCAATTCTGACAATTCCCGGTTCTGTTTGGAGAAGCGACTGGCGGAACAAAGTCTCTTGCCCCTTTTTGACAGTAAACAGAAGCTGATAATCCTCTCCGGCACGAAGAATCAGGTCTTCAATTTCCATCTCTAATTGATCCGCTGCAATTTGTAATTCAGGAAGATAGGGCAGACGTTCTGCATGGATAAGTGCTAACACTTCTGATGCCTTACAGGTATGAGCCAGATCTGTCGCAAGACCATCTGAAATGTCCTGCATTGAGCTTACAAATCCGGATTTTGCAAGTTTCTGACCCAAAGCTATTTTCGGAACAGGATTCAAGTGAGCCTCAAGCAGCGCACCAAACAAAGTCTTATCGAGTGAACCGGACTGCAAATGGTCGTTACTAAGTAATGCAAGACCGGCTCCTGCTGAACCAAGCGGCCCGGAAACCCAGAGAGTATCACCTTCTTTTGCACCAGTTCTATAAATAGCACCCTCCCCCACCGGTTCACCAAGCACAGTTACGGTAATTCCCAGTTCTTTTGATTTTACGGTGTCACCACCAATGAGCATACAATCATATTCATTCAGGATTTCAAGCGCCCCATCAAGCCATGCAGATATCCACTCCCATTCAAGATCTTCGGGTAAGTTGAGAGATAGCAGAACAAATCGAGGTTTGCCTCCCATGGCAGCAATATCACTTAAGTTTACTGCAATTGACTTACGCCCAAGTAGGTGCGGAGGATGAAAACTCCTATTAAAATGAATCGAATCAATCAGGCTGTCTGTGGACAGAAGGAAGGAACCATTTGCGCGAACCTCGCAACAGTCATCACCTATGGATGTAATCAAACCATCAGCAGAGCCTTCACTAGCTTGGCGTATCCGCTCAATAAGCATACGTTCAGACCAGACAGCCATTATTTCACTCGCTTCAAGAAAGATCCTGTAGCAGGTTTCTTTGATTTTTTAACAGTTGGCGGTTCATCAGGTTCAGGTTCAGGGGCAATTGCAGGAGTAAGATTCACAGCTTTTACAAACCGTTCTTCACCACCCATAGTAAAGATTTCCATTCCGGTCATTTGGGCTGTGCGCAAGGTCCAGGTAAGTTCCTGTGGTGGTACAGTGAGAAAAGTTAGTGCGATATGCCACCATTCATCCTTTCTTGTTGTATCTCTTGTAATGTCAGTGACCAGTGCATAAACAAGCATCTGTGGTTCTTTGGCAACAATTAAAACAATGTCACCTATATCTGTACTCTCTTTAAAAGGGACAACCTGTTTTAATTCATCGACGAGTTTTTCCATACGTTTTTATCCGGGCTATGTACTGTCTTTATTGGGTAACAGTTATGATAGACTCAATAATAATAGAATCTTTAGTTATAACGCTTCGAGAACCAAGCTTTGTGTACATGGCAAGGCCGTCAAGCAATGGCAAAATAAGTTTATTCACTACAATATCAGCATCCTTTGCCACCTCAGGCCCCTGAATACTTGCCATGGAAGCAGTCCAGCTTGCCATGTCTTTTAAAGCATCTGTTAAAAGTGCAATGTGGACATAGGCGGATGAATTATTTTTCTCATTCATCCCTTTTCCAACCTCCTGCATCTCCGCGCTATTTAAAAGATTTTTGCCAGAGTCACTTTTAAGGGTGATAATGTGCGTAACAAGATCAAGAGAATTTGAAAGTAATAGATAGTCACCTATCAAAGTAAATGCCGGTTGCAAACCACCTTGTGGAGCAATTCCCCAGAACGTAATAGTATGATTCTCAAATTTCTTCCAGTTAAGTGGAATCTCAGCTTCTTCAAGCAATGCAAAAAATACTTTCATAAAACGATCGGGTTCCTTCAGCTGTATTGTTGCAGCAATTTTGGGAAGAGGTATACCGTCAGCTCCCACACCCCTTACAACAACCGCAAACTCTTCACCTATCATATCAAGTAGTTCTTCCAGTTCTACTCCAACACTATCTCGTAATTCCTTTCGGAGTAAGTTCAGGGATTGCGGTTGTTGCTGAATAATGGCTGCGGAATACAACTCCCAGAGAAGGGGAAGGTTCAGGGTATTTGTCCAGTAATAGAATAGGGTTTCGGCAGGCACCATTCCAAGGGTTCGATTCAGGGCAGGTTGCACATCAAAGAGACGAGCCACTCTACTATCCAGATTGTTTTTATCAAAAAGGATCTCTGTTTTATCCTTAATCACCCCCTTTTCGTACCAGGCTCCATAGGCCACGGCCCCCCAGCCTCGCCAATACTCCAGAAGTCTTAAAAATTCCTTTTTCTCAGCATCTTGAAGGTTTTTGCTGATCATCTTCCCCTGCTCAAATAAAGAGGGCAAAGAAAGATAACTGAACAGTTGCGCGCCCTGAAAGTTTTTTCGCAATCTCTGAAAATCCTTATTTTCACTTAAGGTATTTTCTTTTGTATCAAAACGGTCTAAACCTTTTCGTACTAACCGCTCCTCAAGCCCGACAAGAACCAAACCTTTAACCGTGGCAGTTGAAATGGTATTGGATTCATCCAGCTTATATCTTGTAATAATATGAGAACCATACTGAACAGTTGATTGTTGAATATCCTGATTCAGTATAGGGGCAAGAAATTGCAGTAATTGCACATTATGACGAGGTTTTGCAATGAGCAGCAAACGTTCCCCTAAAGCTTTGGCTGGATTATCTGCAGAAAATGAATTTGCAGGGAAGAGAGCCACTGAAAATTGTTTTCCAAAAAGCTCATTAAATGCAGGATCATCAAGAATAGTGAGTATCTTCTTTTGGAAATCATCAAGCTCAAGAATGGGCTTTCCCTGCTCCCCAAGTTCTGCCGCAATTTGTTTATAATCGAGGTTTGTCAAGGTTTGTCCCAGGCGACTGTCTAAAAACTGTTTATATAGTTTAGCAAATTCGATCTGTTCACCATAAAAAAGAACGTCACTTGGAAGAAAATCAGCGGCAACAACTTCCTTTTCCTGAGTTTCTTTTAAAAAGAAAAACAAGCCCACAACGCAGAGAAATGCAAATGCAAGTAAAACTATTCCATTTTTTTTCATATTCGGCCTTTGTTTATTAAATTTAGTTAGTTCCCTAGGTCATACGGATTCTTTCACAATCAGGGCAAATCCAAGTGGGTCCGTTGGATATCCCCCATAGGTTTTCTTTAAAACATTCTTCACAAATCATAAATCCACAGGGACAACTAAGGCAATACGGCAACTCCTTTTTACAACAATGGCAAACAAATTTCCCAAGTTTTCGTTGTCGATAGGATAGTTTCTTTTCAGGTTTATTCTTTTCATCACTCATTGCTGTAGTACTCCCCGCATCCACTTTTCATAGTCTTTGCTTATTGACGTTACCGGTACAGCCAGAATTTCCGGAACATCATACGAATGATATCTGCAAATTTCCTGTTCCAACTTTTCCCATAATGATTGGCTGCTTTTCATTACAATTCGGTATTCTTTTGTCTGTTCAATTACGCCATCCCACCAGTACAACGAATCTACTGGTGAATCTATCTGAGCGCAGGCAATGAGATGCTTTTCAAGAAGTATCCGTACAAGTTTCAAAGCCTCTTCTTTTTCTTCAAATGTTGTATAAACAAGTATGGTATCAGACATTGCTTTATATTTATTTATTTTATAATATTAATGAAATTGTAATTATTCAGCGAGGGTAACAAATTACCTTCAACTCTGGACTGTAACTGTTTATATTCATTGCTTCTGCTCTTAATAACATATTTATGTATCGGAAAATCAAAGTTTTTATGGGAATTGTTCCTATGTCTGTTTCCGAAAACCTAATACCGAACACCTAACACCTACTGCCCGCAGGGCATCATATTTTCGGAATTAGTTTAGCAGGTATTCTAACTGGTTCACAAGATAAAAACTCAACCCGCGTAGGAAAACCCCATGCTTTTCACCATAGATGTCGGCAATTCGCACACAGTTACCGGACTTTTTGATGGAGATCAACTAGTTGGTCAATGGCGACTAAAATCCGACCCTGAAAAAACAAATGACGAGCTTGCTATACGGTATCACTCCCTCTTTTCAATGGCGCAAATCAATAAGAAGGATATTGATGGTGTAATAATCGCAAGCGTGGTACCAGCACTTGAAGCTGCCTGGATCTCCTGTATTGGATCCTATTTTTCAAATTATCTTAAAAAACCTCTTTTAGTAGTTTCAGCACGCAATATTAAAAATATTATAACAATAAAAACTGACTATCCTGAGGAGGTCGGTGCAGACAGGCTTGTAAATGCAATCGCAGCCTGGGAACGATATAAACAAAATCTGATTATTATTGACTTTGGCACAGCAATTACCTTTGACTGCGTTTCTGCAAAATGTGAATATCTTGGTGGAACAATTCTACCGGGCCTTGCTATTTCACTTGATGCGCTCTCAAAGCGTACAGCAAAACTCCCTCAAATTGACATTTCAACACCCCCTCCACAGGTTATTGGCCGCAATACAGTTGATGCCATGAAGAGTGGCGTGTTAAATGGTTATGGCTCAATGGTAGATGGACTTACTCAAAAAATACGTGCTGAACTGTGTCCAAAAGGTGAACCATTAAAGGTTCTTGCAACTGGCGGCATGGCTCATCTAATTGCACCGTTTAGCAAAAAAATTGAAGAAGTTGACACGATGCTCACTTTACATGGTCTCCATTTGCTCTTCCATAAACTCCACGATGAATAGAAACTGCTTCCCAAAATCCTTACAACCTGGCGACTGCATAGGGATCATTGCCCCTGCAGGACAAATCCAGGATACCGTTGCCCTTCAACAAGGCCTGTCCATCCTTAAAGATATGGGCTTTGAAACAAAACTTCCGCGGAACCTCTGGCCGGGCACAGGATACCTTGCCGACACCGATACTAACCGTGCTGTTGAATTCCATAAGATGTGGGCTGATCCGAAAATATCCGCCCTTCTGGCTCTTCGTGGTGGCTTTGGTTCTTTACGCATTCTCCCCTTTTTAAACCCGGATGATATAAAAAAAGAGCAAAAACTCCTCATTGGTTTCTCAGATATTACTATTCTCCATTGTGCAATACATCAGACAAATAACCTGATTAGCCTTCATGGGCCTGTGCTCACCAGCCTTTCCTCGATCAACAATGAAAGCCGGCAACGCTTTTACGCATCTCTTACCGGTAATTGGGATAAACCTATACAATCAGGAAAAATTGAAGTCCTGCGGGATGGTCCTTCTGTTCATGGAAAACTCATTGGAGGCAATTTGTGCAGTTTGATGAGCATACTATCAACGCCCATTGATCAGGACTGGAAAGGAAGTATTTTATTTCTGGAAGATGTTGGCGAACCGCTTTACAAGCTGGACAGGATGTTTACTCAACTCTGGCACTGTGGAAAATTGAATCAGCCTTCCGGGATTATTTTAGGTGACTTTTCACTAAACCAGGATCAGGACAGTCTGGAGAAAATCCGCTTCCATGAAGAAATCTGGAAACGGGTTCTTGAGCTTACAAAATCCAGTGGCATGCCAATATGGGGGAATTTCCCAATTGGACATGGAAAAGATAACCTGACTTTACCCCATGGCACAGATGCATTGATGGACAGTGCAAACGTAACGCTTTTGTTTCAGTAATACTAATGTGACGTTGTTCTTCTTTCATCTGACAGCTGGAAAAAAGGGGAAAAGCTACAAGAAGTTATGCTATACGATTTCCGGTTTGCGATAGTGATTAAGCAGGACTATTACACCAACCAAAGTTGTGGAAACAAGAGCCAAGCCAACATACACTCCGCCAAAACCATAGTTTGCCTTAATAAAAGGAACCATATTCACACTGAGTGCTCCAACACCAAAAGTCAGGATAAACTTTAGCCCGTAGGCCGAGCTAAGTAATTTAGGCGGGCTGAGTCTTGCAACCAGTGTGTTTTCCAGAGGCTGCATACCAAGAAGAAAAAATGAGTGGATCATGGCAAAAACAACCAGTGGCATATTGGATGTTACAGCCATAGCAAGTACTGCGGGAATAGTAATCAGATGAAAGACCAGATAGCCTTTACCAAGATCAACTGACTGCCCCACCCTGCCGCCATAATATTGCCCAGCCATCCCCACCAGATAAATAAATGATGTAATGAGCGTGGCAAAAACATTAGCTGAACCACCTTGGCCTGCAATTGCCATAAAACTCTGATAAAGACCCTGATTCCGTAGTTCAAAGTAGGCGGGTAACGTAATGGTGGTGGCACGGTACACAACCCCGCCAAGCATCATGGCAACCAGAAGAATAAGAAAAGGAATGATTGATTGTTTGGCCTTTAAAGCACTTGTAACTGCTGTTTTGACAACGTTACCATTTCGAGCAAAACAAAGCAGAATAATTCCACTTATATTAGCGAAACCCAGCACCATATAAACAGCTTCCACCCCCCAGAAATAATTCACAATTCCTGCTAAAAGAGGAGCTGTGGCCAGGCCAAGGTTTCCAAACATCCCATTGTAAGCCATACCCTGGCTCGTATTTTCAAACTCTTTGGCTATCCAGCCAAGTCCCACAGGATGATAAATCCCTGAAAAGATCCCAATACCTGCAAGACAGAGGCTAAATACAAAAGGATTCCCAACATTTACAGCAGCAAGAAAACCACACAAGCCTGCCCCAATATGAAATAAAAAGAGTAAGGGTTTTGCTCCGAAACGATCGGCAAGCAGCCCCCAGGGAAGTGCTGTCAATCCAAACAGGAGGTACATCCAGAAAGACAGTGCCAGAACCTGCCCCATATCCATACCCATTTGGATAGTGAGTGGCAAAAGTACGGCCGGAAACACCAGCATATTAAAATGGCTCATAAAATGACCAAAACAGGTCACTTTAAGTATGGAACGTTCTTTTGAAGTCATGTTTATAATGAAGAGGATCCTTAATCCTTTTTCCGGGCGAGAAGAGCTATAACTTTATCGAGAATCAGGTTGGCAGTTTTTTCTTTACTACTCAGTGGCAGCTCTGTAAAACCCGTGCTATCCAACAGGGTTACTTCATTGGTATCTGCCTCAAAGCCACTATTTTCTCCACTGATATCATTAATGGCGATCAAGTCAAGATTCTTTTTAATGAGTTTCTTTTTTCCTGCTGCGCGGTGATCACAGCTTTCAGCCGCAAAACCAACCAGAAGATAGCCATGTTTATCTTTGTTTTCACCCAACTCTTTCAGAATATCCGGGGTTTGTTTCAATTTAAGAACAAACTCTGCATCTTCTTTTTTAACTTTGTCTGCCTTTATGTGTTCGGGACAGAAATCGCTCACTGCGGCAGCTTTAATAATCACTGACATATCCTGACAACTTTCCACTACAGTAGAATGCATCTCTTCTGCCGTCTGAATATCAAGTCGTTTCACGCCATGGGGGGTTGGAAGTGGTGTCGGCCCGCTAACGAGCAACACATCTGCACCTCGCCTCTTTGCAGTCCGGGCCAGTGCGTAACCCATCTTCCCTGATGACCGGTTGCTGAGAAATCTTGCAGGATCCAGGGCTTCCCTGGTGGGACCTGCAGTAATAAGAATCTTTTCACCTTGCAAATCCTGTTCAACAAGAGATGCAAGGAGTTGTTCCCGTACATCATCCCATTCCGGAAGTCGCCCCGGCCCATCTGTTTTACATGCCATTTGACCGGATACCGGCTCTATTACTTCATGCCCAAGCTCCTTTAACAGTTGTATATTCTTTTTTGTTGCAGGGTTAAGAAGCATTGCACTGTTCATTGCAGGGGCAACAAGAACCTGACAAGATGCGGCTAAGACAGTGGTTGTGAGTAAATCATCACCAAAGCCATGGGCGATCCTGGCTATGGTATTGGCTGTTGCTGGGGCAATTAGTACTAAATCTGCTTCACTACCCAGTTGAATATGAGAAATTGAATGCGCCTCCTCGGCAGCAAACATGTCCGTCAGCACCGGATTCCCGGATAAAGCAGCAAAGGTCAGTGGTGTGACCAGTCGACAAGCGGATTCAGTCATAACAACTCGTACGTCCGCACCTTCTTTGGCAAGACTACTCACCCAACCTGCAACCTTAAATGCTGCAATAGAACCGGTAACTCCTACAACGATTTTTTCTCCACAAAAGGTATTGCTCATAGCCCTGGCTCATCTCAAAAAGAAAACTTAAAAAAAAAGCATGATCCGCCTACTGCGGATCATGCTCGTAATAGTCATGTGAATCAAAAATCTAGTTTCTGTTACCACCAAAGAACCGAAGCAGCATAAGAAAAAGATTTATGAAATCAAGGTACAATGCAAGAGCACCCATGACGGCACCTTTTTGGATTGCACCTTCACCCTGTTGCATGATTCCGTCTTCGCCTATTTTCTTGATCTTTTGTACATCATAGGCAGTAAGACCTACAAAAATAAAAACACCGATAAGGGAAATTGCCCAATAGAGAGAAGAACTATTAAGGAATATATTAACCACTGAGGCAATGATAATTCCAATCAGCCCCATAAAAAGAAACGATCCCATCCCTGAAAGATCACGCTTAGTGACAAGCCCGTAAACAGCCATGGCTCCGAACATTCCTGCAGTAATAAAGAATGTAGCGGCAATAGAAGAGCCGGTATAAGCAAGAAACACCATGGACAAGGTAAGCCCGTTCAGTGCTGCATAGCCCAGAAATAATCCTGTGGCTGTTCCTGGTTGAATTTTTTCAATTCGTGCGGAAAGATAAAAAACCAGTCCAAGCTGTGCAATGATAAGAATCCAAAACATCGACCCCTGAACCAGCTGTGCCGCAAGCCCGCTTGATGCTGTGAACCAGGCAATAACACCTGTAATTCCAAGCCCTATGGCCATCCAGTTAAAAACTTTTGCCAGAAAAACAGTCGAGGCTTCCTGTCTTGCCTGACTAAGAGTTATTTGTTGATTACTTACATGATCCATATTTAAACTCCAATTTTAGTTTACGCAATATTCAAAATACGCTACATACCCTGATAAGATATAACCATTATGGTGTGTCTTGCAAGAAAAACAGTTTTCGTAAGGGGAAAAGCGATGAAAATAGCAATCAGCGGAAAAGGCGGAGTTGGGAAAACCACCATCATGGCACTTCTTGCCGGAGAATTTAAAAAGAGTGGCAAAGATGTGCTTATCATTGATGCAGACCCAAGCCCTCATATGGCTGAAACCTTGGGCGTTGCAAACCCTGAGAAGATCCGTCCCATTGCTGATATGACCAAACTCCTGGTTGAACGTTCAGGGAAGACCGAAGGTTCTCCCATGTACAATATAAATCCGGAAGTGAATGATCTCCTTGTTGACTTTATGCACGACCATGATGGAATGAAACTTATGGTGCTTGGTGCTATTCAGACAGGAGATAAAGGCTGTGCCTGCCCTGAAAACAATGTTTTGCGAAGAATGCTAACCAAGCTTCTGCTCGCAGAAAATCAAGTTGTGCTACTTGATATGGAAGCAGGTGTTGAGCATCTGGGGCGCGGAACCATTGCAGGAATTGATCATCTTTTGATTGTGGTGATCCCTTCCAAGTCTTCAATCCGAACTGCGTTAAAAGTACAGAAGCTGGCACAGGATGTGAAAATTCCTGCAATCAGCTTTGTCGGGAATCTGGTGACAAATGAAGAGGATAAAACTTTTCTTGAAACAGGCCTGGGAACTCGTCCGATAGCCTTTTTCAAAGATTCAAAGGAGATCAGACAAGCAGAGCGCCGGGAAACCCCGGTCAACACTCTTGATGATGCGGCAGGAAATGCACCGAAAATACTTATGGATGCTCTCATTCAACAAGCTTAAGCTTGAGCAGCACCGCGACCGTCAAAACACATGCCCAACATTGATACTCCAAGGATACGTGCTGATTTACTCATTATACGCATTTACCTGAAAACCTTTCTATTGACAAAGTACATCTCGACGCACTTCTTCTATATCATGATGAACCCATTTCGGTCACAAGTTATTCAACACTGATCACTTAAAGGTTGAATTGTGGAGAAAAATATTTTCCCTGCTCTACGAAATTCAACAATAGCACCTGGGGCACCTTCTTTTACTTTTTTCCCATAACGTACTACTAAACCTGCCGCATTCTGCAGCACTTCAGCATTATCATCTATATCGGCAGAAGAATGTGTCTTCACTCCACGTAATAAAGCTGTCGGTCCGGGGCGATGCGGCATATGCAGTAAAATATCGTTCTCTTCTGCTAAGCTCTCAATCTTACAATTTTCTTTCTCATTACGCCCTAACACCAGCCATGCCCCTTCGGGCAACAAAAACTGCCGACCCAGAAGAAGTAGTCGAATATCTGTCACACTTATATCTTCAGCTTTAATAACAAAATCGCCCTGATAAATTTTTTCTATCCTTGTGCTGAGAATCGGATCAGCAAGGATACAACCACCAGCCGGTGTCGGAAAATCGACTATGCCGTATTCTTTTGCTAATTGTATCTGCCGGGAACGACCTCGACCACTAAAATTAAGAAGTTTCTCCCGATCAATCCACCCTTCTGTTTCAGCTTTTGTAGGATCCATTAGTTTAGCTGAAAGTGGGCGCAGCAAGAGTCCATCGTTGCCGGAATCACGTTCTATAACCCGTAAAGTATCACGTCGTTGAGACATGGGGCGCTGCCCGATTACTTCACCGCTTATTAAAAAAGATGCTCCGTATTCTGTCATCATCTCCCTTGCACGACTACACATAAGAATCTTACAATCAATACATGGATTAAAGTTTTTCCCAAATCCATGTGATGGCTTATGTAGTAAATCAAGATAGTTATGACTGAGATCGTGAAGGATCACTTCAATTCCATATCTATCCATGATCTCCTGCTTGTATTTTTCAGGATCCTCAAGCAATTCATAGTCAAAAAAAGGGGTTACAAATTTCACAGCGAGAACCCGTACCCCCAAAGATGCCACCAGCTTTACAGCAAGGATGGAGTCCAAACCACCTGAAAAAAGAGCAAGTGCTGTTTTGTGTTTCATGCTGCTGCCCTTCCTTTTTCCAAAAGTTCTTTCGCCCAAGCCCTTGTTTGATCAGACACTGACTCACCAGCGAGCATTCTGCTAACTTCATCAACACGCTGATTGGGTGACAGCAGATTTATCCCTGACTGAGTACGCCCGTTTTCAACACCTTTTTCAACAAGAAAATGGGTATTCCCACGAGCTGCTATTTGCGGCAAATGGGTGATACAAAACACCTGGTGGTGGGTTGAGAGTTCCTGAATTTTTCTCGCCACTGCCTCTGCTGCTTCTCCACCAATTCCAGCATCTACTTCATCAAAAATAACTGTTTCCACCATATCTTTTTTAGCAAGCAAACACTTAAAGGCAAGCATCAAACGGGACAGTTCGCCACCCGATGCCACTTTGACCAGAGGACGTGGAGGCTCACCCGGATTTGCTGAGAAAAAGAATTCCACTTTATCCCAGCCCCCCTGTCGAAAAGCGGTTATATCCTGATCATGGTCGGCCACCACCTCCAGGGTTTCTCCGCCTATGATGCTTTGGGCTTTTTTAGACATGTCAAACAAAGCCGATCGATCCTGTCCCACATTGGTGACCTCATGGGCGACAATGAGATGATGTTTTGTATCTACGGCACTCTGCACATTATAAGCCACCATACCACTGCCCCGCCCGCTGGTGGCCATGGAGCGCGCATCCGGGTCGGTCAGGGATATTTGCTGATCGGTCTTTTTTAATATCTGCCGTTCAAGATCATTCAACTGATCAACCTCGGCTTTTAGTTTTTTAATCTTGTCCTGCAGCTGTTCCGAGTCTTTGATGCAGACTTTGGCATCCGATCGGTCGGCTTTTTCAATCTGACCAA